>JAUWZY010000040.1 GCA_030615045.1 Chloroflexota bacterium | reverse complement strand
CCCTGCTCTTCAACAGGCTGGAGAGCAGTGTCCCCATTCGTGTTGGGGCCGGAGTGCTGGCTGGCTTTCTGGGCACGATTGCTTTTGCCTATGCTGCTTTTTACCTGACGCAAACCCCCCCGTTAATAGTAGATACGCCGTGGCAATTGATTGCCCCGCTTCATGGCCTGGCAGCTGCAGCTCTGGGCGCTATCTTCTTCCTTTTGGGGTATTTGGCAGGCGTGAAGCTGCGGGAGAGGGCTATCTCTCTGCGGACAATAAAGCCACGGTTTTACTACTTAGGGGCAGGCGTCACAGTTTTTTGCATAGGGATTAGCGCCGCGGCTCTTACAGCCGCACTCTAATCGAAAAAGAGGTAATAATGGCACAGGATATGGCTTTGGAGCCTATTGGTATGGTGCATTATCGAGGTCTTCGATAAGCATCTCGATGGTTTGCGGGCGTTGAGACAGAGAGCCATATCTTCCTTTAAGAAAATTGACCGCATGGCCAGTATGGGGGTGAAGTTTTCGACCACGAGGAAATGGAGACGGCTCGCCGCCTAACTGATTTAACTATTATTATTAGAGGGGGTGGGGAAGTGGCCAGTGGCATAGCTCATAGGCTGGCTCGCTGCCACTTTCGAGTTTGTCTCACCGAGGCGCCCTACCCTCAAGCGGTCAGCCGCGGGGTCGCTTTTTGTGAAGCTATCTATGATGGCGAAAAAGAGGTTGAGGGGATAGCGGCCAAATCGGTTAGCTCCACTGCAGAGGTGTTCGAAGTCTGGGCTGAGGGCAAGATACCGATCATGGTTGATCCCGAGGCCTCGATAAAGGATTCCCTACATCCTGAAGTCCTGATCGATGCCATAATGGCAAAAAGAAATCTGGGGACAAAGATCGGCGATGCCCCCTTGGTGATCGGGATGGGGCCTGGCTTTCGCGTGGGTAGGGATGTCCATGTAGTGGTGGAAACTAATTATAGTATAAACTTGGGCAAGGTGATCCTTCGTGGGGAAGCGGAAAAGGATACCAGAATCCCCATACCTATTGCCGGTTTAACCTTTATCAGGGTGCTTCATGCCCCCCAGGAAGGCCTTTTTTCTTCCCAGAAGAACATCGGGGACGGCATTTCGTCTGGCGAGGTCGTCGCCTTCATGGGGAAGCAACCGGTCAAGGCCGAGGTCGGTGGCATCCTTCGCGCTCTGGTAAGGAATGGATTGAAGGTAAAGAAAGGCACCAAGCTGGGCGAGATAGACCCACTGGGATCTGAAGAGGTTTGCTATACTATTAGAGCCAAGATGAGGGCTATTGCTGGTGGTGTCTTGGAGGCGATACTGATGCGCTACAATCGGGGGTGACGATGGATATTTACCAAGAGATAGTGAAGGCCATAGCTGAAGGAGAGAGCATAGCGCTGGCTACCGTAGTCTTGGCTACAGCTGGCAGCCCCAGAAAAGAGGGGACCAAGATGTTGATAAGAAAGGATGGCAGCACTATGGGCACAGTGGGCGGTGGCGGTGTCGAGGATCAAGTTCGCCAGGAGGCACTGGAGGTGATAGAGGAAGGCAAGCCAAGGCTGCTGCATTTCGGTTTGGCTGGAGAGGAAGGGGAACAGAGGGGGATGATATGTGGTGGCAGGATGGATGTCTTCATCGAGCCCATTTTGTCTCAATCCACCTTGTATCTCTTCGGCGCCGGGCATGTCTCCTTGCCTGTGGCCAAAATCGGCAAGCTGCTTGGATTTAGGGTGGTGGTAGTTGACCGGAACCCCGAGTCCGCTGATCCGGGGAGATTTCCCGAGGCGGATATGATTCTGGTTGAACAGTGGGAACAGGCATTTCCTAAGCTGCAGATAAATGATTCCAGTTACATCGTAATCCTCACCGGGAACCATATCACTGACCAGATAGTGCTGGAATGGGCTTTAGGGACAGAGGCAAAATACGTAGGCATGATAGGCAGTAAGAATAAGAGGGAAGCCATATTCTCCAATTTGTCAGCTAAAGGGATGGCTAAAGAATTGCTGAATAAAGTCCACTCCCCCATCGGGTTGGAGATCCACGCTGAAACCCCCGATGAGATAGCGGTCAGCATTTTAGCCCAAATCGTAAAAATCAGAAGAGCTTCATAGAGATAATATCCTCGGCCATTGACTTTATTCTTCCCCTTTGCTATAGTTTCTGACAATAAGATGGAGAAAGGCGATGCGGATGCCGCAGTATAAAACGATGCGCTATGCTTATGGATTTGATGAAGTGGCCCTGGTGCCTGGTGATGTGACTATTAATCCGGAGCAGACTGATATCAGCTTCGTCATCGGTGATTTGAATTTCTCCATTCCCATCCTGGCCTCAGCCATGGATGGGGTGGTCGATGTCCCCTTCGCCATCGCGATGAGCAAGCTGGGTGGGCTTGTCGTTCTCAACCTCGAGGGCTTGCAGACTCGCTATCAAGATCCTGCTGCCATCTTGGCTGAGATCGCTGAAGCACCTGATAGCGAGATCACTGCGCTGCTGCAGAGGGTCTATTCAGAGCCGATAAAGGAGAATCTTGTTGGGGAAAGGATAGCGGCGATAAAGAAGGGTGGTACTTGTGCTGCTTCGGTGACCCCGGCCAATACCAAGCGACTGATGCCGGTCACGGTTGAGGCTGGGATTGATATCTTTGTCGTTCAATCCACAGTGACCACCGCCCGGCACCTATCGAGAAGCTATCGCGGGCTCATCTTCTCCGAGCTCTGCCAAGGAATGCCAGTTCCTGTTCTGGTGGGCAATTGTGTCACCTACAGGGCTGCCCGGGAGCTGATGGAAACCGGCATCGCTGGCATCTTCGTTGGCGTGGGGCCTGGGGCGGCATGCACTACCAGGGAGGTGTTGGGGGTTGGCGTTCCCCAGGTGACAGCGACCATGGATTGCGCTGCCGCCAGAGATGACTACTTTCGGGAGGCAGGCAGGTATGTTCCCATAATCGCCGACGGTGGCATGCGCAACGGCGGCGACCTGTGTAAGGCGTTCGCCTCAGGCGCCGATGCTGTGATGATAGGCTCGATTTTGGCTCAAGCCAAGGAGGCACCGGGGAGGGGTTACCACTGGGGGATGTCAACTCCTCACCTGGCACTGCCCCGGGGAACCAGGGTCGAAGTCGGCGTTCGAGGTACCCTGGAGCAAATCCTCTTCGGTCCCACCGCGCTCACTGATGGCACCCAGAACCTGATTGGGGCTCTTCGTACCGCTATGGGGGTCTGCGGTGCTCGCACCATTAAGGAGCTGCAGCAGGTTGAGATGGTGATTGCCCCCTCGGTAAAGACCGAGGGCAAGCAACTGCAGCTAATTCAGAGTCAGCGGTAGACATCATCTATAATCACTACTCTATCGTGCCCACTCAGGTCTGGCACTATCCTTATCGCCGCCTCAGGGAAAACCTCTGTGGCCAAACTGGCGACCGCCACTCCTTGCTCATAGCCTATCTCTATTAGAATAGCCCCATCTTGGCTCATTTTGTCTCCCGCCTGAGAGAGAAGCTTTCTTATCCACTCGAGCCCATCCTCACCGCCGGCCAGGGCAATCATGGGCTCGAATAGTTTGCTCTCAGCGCTGAGTTCAGCTATCTCCGAGTCCCTGATATAGGGCAAATTGGCCACTACCAGATGCACGGGCTCAGGAATGGGGTCTAAGAGGTCGCCTTGAAGGAGCTGGACTTGACCAGTCACGCCATGCCTTTGGCAGTTTATGGCCGCGACCTCGAGGGCTGAAGCTGAGATATCGGTGGCATAGACCTTGGCCTGGGTCAGATTCGATGCCAAAGCGATGGCAATGGCACCGCAACCGGTGCCAATGTCGGTGCTGATGCAGGATCGGGGGAAGCGGCGGTTGGCCAACTCCAGTGCCTGCTCCACCAATAACTCGGTTTCCGGGCGAGGGATGATGACCCTGGGATCGACGTAGAACTCGATGCCGAAGAATTCCTTGTGTCCTGTGATATAGGCAATGGGCTCGTGGCGAATGCGGCGCTGGATCAAGCTATTTAGGGTTTGGATTTGTTCCGGGGCCGATTCTGCATTGAGGTTGACATAGAAATCAGCCTTATCCCATTGCCAGAGGTGCCTGAGCAGCAGTTCCGCTTCCAGGCGAGCCTCTTCGATGCCATGATAGGACAGGGTTTCCGTTACTTGGCGCAGCAGCTCCTTTAGGGTTACCCCACCTTTTCCTCCAGCAGCTTCGCCTGCTCAGTGGTGGCAATGGCATCGATGAGCTCGTTCAGCTCCCCTTGGAGGATGGCATCGAGGTTGTAGAGGGTCAAGTTGATGCGGTGGTCAGAAACTCGCCCCTGAGGGAAGTTATAGGTCCGGATCTTCTCTGAGCGCTCCCCCGTTCCTACCTGGGCGCGGCGGGCTTTGCTCACCTCCTGGTATTGTCGCTGTCGTTCTCGATCGAGGAGGCGGGCACGAAGCACGGCCATGGCTTTCATCTTGTTCCTCGTTTGCGAGCGTTCATCCTGACAGGAGGCTACTATTCCTGTGGGAATATGGGTGATGCGGACAGTAGTGGCCACCTTGTTCACATGCTGCCCCCCAGCGCCCTGGCTGCGGAAGGTATCTATCCTCAGCTCATCGGGGTCGATATCGACCTCGATCTCCTCCGCCTTAGGCAGGACAGCTACGGTGGTTGTTGAGGTATGGATGCGGCCCCCGGCCTCGGTGATGGGGACACGCTGCACCCGATGCACCCCCCGCTCATACTTCAGCCTGCTATAAGCTCCTTTGCCCTTGATCTCGAAGATGATCTCTTTAAACCCTCCGATGCCAGTTTCGTTGCTGGAGATAACATCCACATCCCAGCCCTCGGTTTGGGCATGATGGGCATACATGCGGAAGAGATCGGCGGCAAAGAGTGCTGCCTCCTCGCCCCCTGCCCCGGCTCTGATCTCCATGATGACATCCTTATTATCAGCCGGGTCCTTAGGCAGAAGGGAGAATTTGATCTCCTGAAGCAGGCGGTCGCGCCGAGCCTTTAGCTGCTCCAGCTCCTCCTTGACCAGGATGGCCATCTCCTCGTCATCGAGCATCGGCTTGGTCTCCTCGATGCTTTGCACAGCGGCTTTATACTCTCTGTATTTTGCCACCAAGTCCTCGATGGAAACTCGCTCCCGAGCCAGCGCCTGAAGACGCTCATAGTCCGAAACCACCTCAGGCCGGGACATGAGGTCATCTAACTCCTGATAACGCTTTGCTATTGATTCCAGTTTTTCCAGCATGGCTACGATTTGATATTACACCAAGGGCATTGTTTTTTCCAATTTCACTGCTTCTCTTTTAAGGACTTCATGGCGTCCTCAAAGCTCATTTGCCTCTGCTCGCCGCTCACCATGTCACGCAGGGTTACCTTTCCCTCCCCCAACTCCTCCTCGCCGATGATGATGGCATAGCTCATCCCCAAGGCATTGGCTTGCCTCAGCTGTGCCTTCAGGCTGCGGCCGCTCGAGGCCAGAATAGCTCCGATCCCCTCCCTGCGCAGCCGAGAGCCATATTCTATTGCCTTGTCCTTGGCCTCCTCTCCCAGATAGGAGATGAACACATCGGGCTGTGGCGGGACGGGGGCCGCGATGTTTTGCCTCTTGAGATTGAGGATGATGCGCTCGACCCCGGCAGCGAAGCCGACCGCCGGTGTAGGCTTGCCTCCGAGCTGCTCAATGAGGTCATCATAGCGGCCACCACCGCCCAGGGTGCTCTGAGCCCCTTCTTCTCCCTGGGGCTGAATCTCAAACACAGTCCGTGTATAGTAATCTAAGCCGCGCACCAGACGATGGTCCACATTAAAGGGCAAATCGAGTAGCGCCAAGTATTTCTCCACCGACTGGAAGTGATCTTGGCACCGCGGGCAAAGGTGGTCAATGCTCCGTGGTGCTGATTCCTTAATGTCGACGCAGGACTCCTTTTTGCAGTCCAAAAGCCGAAGCGGATTCTGCACCAGCCTGCGCCGGCAATCGGGGCATAAGCGCTCGATGCGTTCAGCGTAATAGCCCTTAAGGCTTTCCAGGTAGCTTGGTCTGCAGGAGCTACATCCGATGCTGTTGAGCTTTAGCCAAAGCCCGCGCAGCCCGAGGCTGTGGTAAAATTGCCAAGCCATGTCGATGACCTCGGCATCCAGTGCCGGGTTGCCATCGCCAATAGCCTCGAAGCCGAATTGCTGGTGCTGCCGATAGCGCCCCGCCTGGGGCCGCTCGTAGCGAAAGATGGGAGCGATATAATAGAGCCGTACTGGCTGGGGCAGGTTATGCATGCCGTGCTCGATATAGACGCGACACACCGGAGCCGTGCCCTCAGGGCGCAAGGTCATCATCGCCCCGCTCCGGTCTGGGAAGGAGTACATCTCCTTGGCCACGATGTCTGTCTCCTCACCGATGCTGCGGACAAAAAGGCGGGTATCCTCAAAAATGGGGGTCTCGATGCGCTGGTAGCCATGGAGCTGGCAGATAGCGTGAGCCCGCTCCTCGACATATCTCCAGTACCCCTGTTCTCGAGGCAGGATATCTGAGGTGCCCCGTGGTGCTCGATATGAAAACTCGTTTCTCTTCACTTGACTTAGCATATCGTATCTGGAACGTTTTGTAAAGAAGCTGATGATTTGCCTTCGAGTTGTTTGTTGCGCTATACTTTAATTCTAAGAGTCATGGAGATAAAAGAGCTTGTGGAAAAGGCCGGGGAGTATCTGCCCGCGGAGAAATTGGCCCGGGTGGCAAAGGCGTATCAGTTCGCCCTGGATTCATACGAAGGTCAGGTTGAAGAGCTGCAGCATGCCCTCGGTGCCGCTATGATCTTGACTCGGCTTCAGCTCGATGCTGACTGCCTTGCCGCTGCCCTGCTCCATGAGCTGCCCGAGGACTGCGAGGTATCTTTGGCGCAGATCGAGGGCATAGCGGGGGCCAAAGTGATGGGGCTGGTTGATAATATAATCAAGCTGGGCAAGCTATCGTGGCAGGCTCCCAGCGAACCCCAGGCGGAGAGCCTGCGCAGAATGTTCTTGGCCATGGCTCAAGACCTGCGTGTGGTGTTCATCAAGCTTGCTGATAGGCTTGACGAGATGAGGGCGCTGAAGAGTGTGAGTTCGCGAAAGCGGCAAGCCTTGGCTCAGGAGACGATGGAGGTTTACGCCCCCTTAGCCCATCGCTTGGGCATCTGGCAGCTGAAATGGGAACTCGAGGACCTGTCCTTCCGTTATCTTCAGCCGAATAGATATCGCCAAATCGCGCATCTCATCGCCGCCCGCCGGACGGACAGAGAGAGATATATCGCCCAAGTCACCCATATTCTCAAGCAGGAACTGCAAAAGGCGGCCATCGATGCCGAGATCACTGGCCGGCCAAAGAACATATATAGCATACACACTAAAATGGAGGAATATGCGGCACAGGGCAAGGAGTTTAGCGACATTCAGGACCTTCTGGCTGTTCGCATCCTGGTGGATCAGGTTCAGGATTGCTATAGCGCCCTCGGCGTCATCCATAGCCTGTGGCATCCTCTGTCCGGGCAGTTTGATGACTACATCGCCAACCCCAAGGGGGACACGTATCAGTCGCTTCATACTACGGTGATGGCCCTCGAGGCCAGGCCCCTGGAGATTCAGATTCGAACCCACGATATGCACCGCATTGCCGAATACG
>JAUWZY010000015.1 GCA_030615045.1 Chloroflexota bacterium | reverse complement strand
GGGGCAAATGCCGAAGAACTTTCAGGTTATAGACGTAGGTATGAGCAAGGTCTGTAGTATCATCGCCGAGATTGACGAAGCTGGCATGATGCGAGTTTTGGGAGTTGGTGTCGTTCCCAGCAAAGGCATGCAGAAGGGAATTGTCGTCGACATCGATAGGGCGAGGAGGTCAATTCAAGAGTCGGTAAGGATGGCTCAAAGCACCAGTGGCATCGAGATGAAATCGGCCTTTGTCAGTATAACCGGCAGGCACCTTCGTTCCGTCAACAATCGGGGTACGGTAGGTATCTTCCGGCGCAGTCGCTTGGTATCTCCCGGGGATGTCCGGAAAGCGGTTGCCGAAAGCACCAGTATCACCATCCCCAGCGATAGGAGGCTGGTGCGCATTATCCCGCGCTACTATATCCTCGATGGTCAGGTCGAAGTTAAAGATCCAGTGGGGATGCATGGTTTTAGGCTGGACGCCGATACCCATTTGGTCACTGCTTCGGCGACCGCCATCCGCAACCTAGTCGACTGCGTTCGCAGCGCTGGGGTGGAGGTTGAGGACCTGATCCCAGGGGCAGTGGCTGCCGGCGAGGCGATACTAAATGAGGAGGAGAAGGAGCTCGGTGCCTTCGTGGCCGATATCGGCGGTGGAACCGCAGACATCGCGCTGTTCAAGCAAGGGGGTGTTTGGCATTCTGCTGCCCTGCCCATAGTGGCTACCAGATGATCAGGGACCTCTCCATTGGCTTAGGCATCCCATTCGAATTAGCTGAAGAGGCAAAAATAAGGTTTGGCAATGTGACGCCAGGTTATGAGGCGGAGGAAACAATCAACCTCGGAGATGGCTATACCGTCTCCGGTAGAGAGTTCACCGAAATGATCAGCGTCCGGGCTGAGGAGATGTTCAAGTTGATCTTTGCCGAGATAGTAAGCCATGAATATGAAATCACAGCCCCCGCTGGCCTGATCCTAACCGGCGGCACCGCGAACCTGCCCGGCATCGAGGCCTTAGCTCAAGAGGTATCAGGGCTTTCCACACGGGTGCGAGTGCCCAAGGAGGTAACTGGCCCTGCCGATATCCTTTATGACCCGGCCTATGCTACCAGCGTTGGGCTCTTGCTCTGGGGGGCAAAACATGGTGCCGAGGTGTGGTGGAAAGCTGAAGAGCTCAAGACTCCAAGCCCGGTTGAGATCATAAAGAAGTTGTTCCGGAGGTCATAGCATGTTCGAGTTTCCCCAAGAGGGGGAAGTAAGCCGGGGAAGAAAGGGGGAGATCATGTTTGACGCACAATTCGTTCCCACATTGTCTAAGATCAAGGTTGTGGGGCTTGGTGGGGGTGGCAGCAATGCCGTGAGCAGAATGGTTCGCGAGGGAATCGGGGGGGTGGAATTTATCGCGGCGAACACCGATGCCCAGGCATTACTGTATGCCGAAGCCCCGAACAGGATTCAGATCGGGCCAAAGCTGACCAGAGGCCTTGGTGTCGGCGGTGACCCTGAAGTGGGGCTGGAGGCAGCAGAGGAGAGCCGTGACCTTTTGCGAGATCTTATCAGTGGCTGCGATATGCTGTTCATCACCGCTGGCATGGGCGGTGGCACCGGAACCGGGGCGGCACCGGTGGTCGCTGAGCTGGCCAAAGAAGCGGGGATTCTGACCGTCGGCATCGTCACCAGACCCTTCGCCTTTGAGGGGGCAAGGCGACAAAAGGTGGCTGAGGAAGGCATCGCTCGCCTGGCGGAAAATGTTGATACCGTGATCCTCATCCCTAATGAACGGCTACTGGCCATCTGCAATCGCGACTTACTAATGGATGACGCCTTCAAGATGGTGGACGATATAGTGAGTCAGGGCGTGCAGGCGATCACCGGGCTAATCACAACCCCGGGGGTCATCAACCTCGACTTTGCCGATGTCAAAGCGGTAATGAAGGATGCCGGTCCTGCCTGGCTGGCCATCGGACAAGCCGGCGGCCGTAATCGGGCCCGAGATGCTGCTCAAGCCGCTATCACCAGCCCGTTGCTCGATGTCTCCATCGAGGGGGCAAGATCTGTCCTGTTGAACATCACCGGGGACATTACTCAGACTACCCTTCATGAAGTCAGTGAGGCCGCTGAGATCATCCGAGGCGCAGTCGATCCCGAGGCAAACATCGTCTTCGGTGCGGTCTATGACCCCAAACTGGAGAGCGAGGTCCGCTTAACCCTTATCGCCACCGGGTTCTCGGCGAAGCGGAAAGCTGCCCTGCCCAAGGGGGAGGAGATGCGTCAGCTGCTCAAGTTTTTGGAGGAGGAGGAGAAACTAGATACCCCGACCTTCCTGCGTCGTCGCCCGCTGCGAAGGTGATAAGAGCCTAAATAAAGTGCTTGGCAACTGAGATAGCGGGAAGCCCTTTGGGCTTCCCGCCTTTGTATGCCAAAACCCTTGACTTTCCCTACATTTTGTGCTAGTCTAATGGGAAAATACAATATCTTGATATGAGGTGTCCCTATTGCGGCTATAAGGATTCCAAGGTGACCGATTCCCGAGGTGTGTCCCAGGGGATCAGGCGCCGCCGGCAGTGCCTTAACTGCGGCTCCAGATTTACCACCTATGAGCGGGTGGAAAACCTAAACCTGGTCATCGTCAAAAAGGATGAGCGGCGTGAGGAATTCAGCCGCCACAAGCTACTCACCGGGATTAGGAAGGCTTGTGAGAAACGCCCCCTGCCCATTGGCACCATAGAGAAGCTGGTCGATGACATTGAGTCTGAGCTTCGCCGCTTGGGCCAAGCTGAGGTCCCGAGCTCGGTGGTGGGCGAGATGGTTATGGAGCGGCTAAGGAAGCTGGATGATATCGCTTATATCCGCTTCGCCAGCGTCTATCGCGCCTTCGCTGATATCGGGAGCATGAAGCAGGAAGTGGATACCTTAATCGCCGGAAGCCAATTGCCCCTGCTCCCCAAGCAGGAACTCAGTGCCTTGGGCGAGAGGCAGCACCCTATAGGAGGCCGAGGCCATGGCTACCAGAGCTCGCAAAAGAAATAACAAAGCAGAACGCCAGCTCAAGAATCGGGTGGCACGTGCTATCTTCGCTGCTGCCGAGTCCCTCGGGCTCTCAGACCGGGACTTAGTGGAGCAGCTTGCCGAGCAGGTCATCGGGAGGCTGGAGCGCAGTCAACCCCTGCCCGGGATGGAGCATTTGGCTCCCCAGGTGCCAAAGCGTCCCATTTCTGAGGCCGAGATCCAGGCCCTGGCCCGGGAGCTCCTTGTGCAGAGACAAGGGGAAAAGAGAGGGCCGGAGCCAACTGAGGCTATAGAATTAACCGCCAATGCTCAAGTGGTATTGCAGCGCAGGTATCTGGAAAAGGATAGCGAGGGAAAGGTTGTGGAAACGCCAGATGAATTATTCCACCGCGTGGCCCGGCATGTAGCCAGTGCCGATTTGATCTCTGATCCCAATGCCGATATCGAGTCCAGGGAGAAGGAATTCTATCAGATGATGGCAGACCTCGAGTTCTTGCCCAACTCGCCGACGCTGATGAATGCGGGCCGGGAGCTGGGGCAGCTTTCAGCTTGCTTTGTCATCCCGGTGGAAGACTCCATGGAGTCGATTTTCAATGCGGTGAAATACACTGCCCTGATCCATAAGAGCGGCGGCGGCACCGGTTTTTCCTTCTCCAGGCTGAGGCCGGAGCAGGACCGGGTGGGCTCCACGGGAGGGGTGGCCAGCGGCCCTGTTTCCTTTATGCGCGCCTTTGATACCGCCACCGATGTCATCAAACAGGGTGGGATGCGCCGCGGCGCTAATATGGCTATCTTGAATGTAGACCATCCCGATATCCTCAAGTTCATCGAGGCCAAGGGGGACCCCAGTGCCTTCACCAACTTCAATCTCTCGGTAGCGGTGACCGAGGATTTCATGAAGGCGGTAGAGGCTGGTGCTGATTACGAGCTCACCAATCCGAGGACAAAAGAGGTGATGGGCAGTCTCAATGCCAGGGAGGTCTTCGATAGGATGGTGGATATGGCGTGGTTGACCGGGGACCCGGGGCTTGTATTCCTCGATCGGATAAACAAGAATAACCCAGTGCCAAAGCTGGGAGCCATCGAAAGCACCAACCCCTGCGGCGAGCAGCCATTGCTCCCTTTTGAGTCCTGCAATTTGGGCTCAATCAATTTATCGAAGATGCTCTGCCTCAAGGATGAGATGCTGCAGATAGATTGGGACAAGCTGGAGAGGACGGTGTGGCTTGCCGTTCGCTTCTTGGATAATGTGATCGATGTCAACAAATTCCCCCTGCCCGAGATAGAGGAGAGGACCAAGGCGACGAGGAAGATCGGGCTCGGGGTCATGGGCTTTGCCGATATGCTGATAAGTCTGGGGATAGCTTATGATAGCGAGGAGGCGCTCAACATCGCCGAGGCGATTATGGAATTTATCGAGGAAAAAGCCACTGCGGCTTCGGTGGCGCTGGCTGAGGAACGAGGGCTCTTCCCTGCCTTTGCCGACAGCATCTATGATAAGCCCGATGCTCCCAGGGTCAGGAACGCCACCAGGACCACTATCGCCCCCACCGGCACCCTGAGCCTCATCGCCGGCTGCTCCAGCGGCATCGAGCCCCTGTTTGCCCTGAGCTATGTGCGCAATATCCTGGAGGGTGCTCAGCTTTTGGAAGTAACCCCCCAGTTTGAGCAGGTCGCCAGGAGGGAGGAATTCTATAGTGAGGAGCTGGCACAGACGCTGGCGGCGAAAGGCAGCGTCCACGGGATGGCCGAGGTCCCCGAGTGGGTGCAGCGACTCTTTGTCACCTCCCACGATATCACACCGGAATGGCATGTCAGGATGCAAGCCGCTTTCCAGAGGCATACCGATAACGCTGTGTCCAAAACGATCAACTTCCCCTATCACGCCAGCAGAGATGACGTGGCGCAGGCCTATCTCCTTGCCTATAGGGAAGGCTGCAAGGGGATAACCATCTATCGAGACCGGAGCCGGGAGACGCAGGTTTTGAGCTTTGGTGAGGGTAGGGCTAAGGTGATGCCGAGGGAGCGACCAACAGCCACCACCGGGGTCACGGAAAGGGTGACCACTGGCTGCGGCCATCTCTACATCACGGTGAACTCCGATGAACGGGGCATCTGCGAGTTGTTTGCCAGCCTGGGCAAGGCCGGTGGCTGTGCCTCGGCGCAACTGGAAGCGATAACCAGGCTTATCTCCCTGGCCCTCAGGTCCGGCGTCGATGTGGAGTCGATCGTGAAGCACCTCAAGGGCATCAGGTGCCCTTCCATCGCCTGGGACAGCGGTCATGCCGTGCTCTCCTGCGCCGATGCCATCGGCGGGGTGCTGGAGCGGCAGCTCAGAGGCGAGCCTGCGCCCAAGTCCTTCCAGGGGAAGGACAAGGCCGAGGGAAAAGGGGAGGAGGCGGAGTTTGCCGGTAACCCGGCCGGGCAGTGCCCGGAGTGCGGTGGGCTTTTGGTCTATCAGGAGGGGTGCTTCATCTGCCCCGCCTGCGGCTATACTAAGTGCTGATTAAGTGTGGGGAAGGCAGTGAAGAGACAAATGGGTAGAAATGGAAAGTCTCAGGTCACGCCGAGTGAGATGAGAAAAGCGCTGTCGCGCTCAGGATACTTGCTTGAACAACGCTGCGAAGATATAATGCGCGAAAGAATTTTCTTGGTCGAGACTAACACTGCTTATCCTGACGAGTTAACCGGTAAATCAAGAGAATTAGACATTCGAGCGTCGTGTTTTGAGAAAGCTGGGCCAAATGAAATTGATTTCGTGACGGGTATGATTCTATGCGAATGTCAAAACAATATTCAACCTGTTGTTTTCTTTACTAAACAACCAATCGCAGGTATCTTACATTGTCAGGATGTAAAGTTATCCGGAATGCCTGTTGAAATCTTGGCCCAGGATGCCGAGGAAGAACGCTTTATTCCCTTAGTAGATTTCTTGGAAATGGAAGGATATCATCACTACTGCAAAGGTCGGGTTGCAACACAGTATTGCACATTCCAAGCTAAAAAGGGGCAACATCCTGAATGGATTGCTTTGCATCAAGATGAATAGCATGATTCCATAATGGTTTTAATTACAGCGGTAGAAGCAGAAATCAAGGAATTTCATGAAAGCTGGGTTCCTCCCAGTGATGAACCTGAACCAATAGATATACGAATCTATTATCCACTGATTGTTCTACAGGGCTCTCTGTATGAGGCCTTTTCTGTGGCGGGTGACTTCAAATTGAAGAAATCAAACCATATTCAATTTCGCAAAGAATATCATTCAGCAAATAGACATGATACTTACCAGATAGATGTGATTACCGAACCGTTTTTAGGGAACTACTTGACACTTGTTGAACGTGAAGTAGAAAAGACCGCAAAGTTACTTCGTCGGCGTAAGGATTTTGTTAGAGAATCAATACAACGAATAGTTGCAAGGCGGAAAGCAGCGGAAGAAAGTGTGGAGGAGGTTAAGCCAGTCGTATATGACCATTGAAGCAAACGTCCAACAAGTTGAAAAGCGCATCGCGCGGGCTTGCGATAAAGCAGGGCGCTCGCCGGATGAGGTGACTCTGGTGGTGGTGACCAAGACGATAACGCCGGCCCAGATCGAGGCTGCTTTCCAAGCCGGCATCAGGCACTTCGGCGAGAACCGCGTCCAGGAGGCAGTGGCCAAGCTGCCGCTGCTGGCAAATCTTGGCTCCCGCCCCACCTGGCACTTGGTGGGGCATCTGCAAACAAACAAGGCGAAGACAGCGCTGGAGCTATTTGATATAATCCACAGCGTTGACTCGGTAAAGCTGGCCGAGGTGTTGAGCCGCCGCGCCGAGCGGACAATTCCCATTCTGCTCGAGGTCAGTATCGCCGGCGAGGAGAGCAAGTTTGGCTTCGCTGGGGAGGAACTCCCCTCGGCCATAAAGCAAATCTCGCAACTGCCCAATCTGGAGGTAAAGGGGCTGATGACCATTGCCCCTTGGGTTGAAGACCAGGAAGAGGTGCGGCCGGTATTTCGGCGGCTGCGCCAGCTCAGGGACTCGTCGGGGCTGGAGCACCTGTCGATGGGCATGACCGATGACTTCGAGGTCGCCATCGAAGAGGGAGCCACTATGGTCCGCATCGGTCGCGCTATTTTTGGGCCTCGCCAATGAGGAGCCGAAATCTTTGGCTATTATGTTTCCTCCTCACGGGGATTGGATTAGCTTGTGGTGGCAGTGGCTTGTATCTGGCGGTGAAGCAGGTGGACGCGGGTATATACATGGTTATCTTCAGCGGCGTGCCCATAATTATGGCAGCTTTATTGGCGGCACTGGCTTTCCATAAGGGATTAAAAGGCCATTAAGGCAGAAAGGGATAAGTTATGAAAATCGCCTTCATCGGGGGTGGGGTTATGGGGGAGGCTATGGTCTCTGGGCTGCTCAATAAGAAAGTGGTCGAAGCCGAGGCTATTTTGGTCAGCGATGTCGACCAGGCCCGGCGCAAAGCTTTAGCGGAGAAATATGGCGTCCAATGCAGTGCGGACAATCGCAGCGCTATAGGTTGCGACATCCTGATTTTAGCCGTTAAACCGCAGTCCCTGGGCAAGGTCTTAGCTAAGCTCAGGGGGAAGCTTCGATCAGACCAGCTGGTGCTCTCCATTGCCGCCGGGGCCAGCACCAAAACCATCAGCAACGGCTTGGGGCATGACCCTGTAGTCCGGGTGATGCCCAATATCGCGGTTCAGGTTGGAGAAGGGGTCTGTATCTGGATTGCCACTGAGGCGGTGAGCCCAGCCCAGAGAGAAAGGGCACGAACCATTCTGGCAGCGCTGGGCAAGGAGATTTATGTCAGCGATGAGAGGTATATCGATATGGCGACCGCAGTGAGCGGCAGTGGCCCTGCTTATATCTTCCTTGTCGTTGAGGCACTCATTGAGGCTGCGGTGCATATCGGATTACCCTTAGAGCTGGCAAAGGAACTCGTCTTACAGACGGTGTTGGGGTCGGCGCGGCTGGCGCAGGCAAGTGACAAGCACCCGGCGGAGCTGCGCAACATGGTGACCTCACCTGGGGGGACAACAGCCCAGGGTTTGCTCCGGCTTGAGGAAGGAGGGGCGAGGGCTATCTTAGCCCAAGCGGTCATCGCCGCCCATGAGAAGGCAAAGGCTTTAGCTCAAGGGGGGTAGATGACTTTCGACTGGGGCTATTTCATATACATTCTTTGTTGGGTGCTGACCGTCATCATCGTTCTCAGAGCCGTTGTCTCCTGGTTTACCGTAAATCCAAGTAACCCTTTTGTCGTCATCCTCAATCGAATCACCGAGCCCATTCTGATGCCACTGCGGAGAATAGTCCCCAAGATTGGGATGCTCGATATAACGCCAGTGATAGCTATCGCCTTGCTTTTTATCATTGGCAAGGTGGCGCGGTGGCTGCTTTAGCAAATCGCTCTACTTTCTATTTCCTGGGCCTTTTGCTATAATCATATATGTAAAGGTGAGGTTAAGGTTGTTTCGACGTAGGTTTATCTGGCTGCTCGTCATAGTGGCACTGGTGGCCATGGTTTTCCTTGTGTTTTCGCCATTTGGCAAGGGCGAGGAACTCCCCACGATATCCACGACTGAGCTGAGGAATGCAATAGCAGCAGAAGAAGTGACAAGCATTGAGCAGCAGGGTGAGGAGCTTACAGTGGTAACCGCCGATGGCACTTATAGCGGTTACATTGGCGGCCAGACTATAAACGAACTCCTTGATAGCTGGATTGACCAAGGGTTTATTACCAAAGAGCAAGTAGAGTTGATAGATATTAGCGTAGTGGTGCCGCCGGCGCCGGGCTTCTGGGATAAATATGGCACTACTTTGCTCCTGTTTTTATTGCCGCTGCTGCTTATCGGCTTCCTGTTGTTCTTCCTCTTCCGTCAGGCGCAGAGTGGTGGTCAACAGGCAATGAGCTTTGGCCGCAGTCGGGCTCGTCTGTTCAGCGGCAATCGACCCAGCGTCACCTTTGCCGATGTCGCCGGGGTTGAAGAGGCAAAACAAGAGCTCTATGAGGTGGTTGAATTCCTGAAGACTCCGCAGAAGTTCACCTCGTTGGGGGCACGGATCCCCAAGGGGGTGCTCCTTGTCGGTCCCCCGGGAACAGGGAAGACGCTGCTGAGCAAGGCGGTAGCTGGGGAGGCCGGGGTGCCATTTTACTCCATCAGCGGCAGCGAATTTGTGGAGATGTTCGTCGGTGTCGGCGCTGCCCGAGTTCGCGACCTGTTTGAGCAGGCGAAAAAAAATTCGCCGTGCATCGTTTTCATCGACGAGATCGATGCCGTAGGTCGGCACCGTGGTGCCGGGCTCGGCGGGGGACATGATGAGCGGGAACAGACGCTCAATCAGATCTTATCCGAGATGGACGGCTTCGACACCAGCACTAATGTCATCGTCATCTCGGCCACCAACCGCCCCGATATCCTTGACCCGGCCCTGCTTCGCCCCGGTCGCTTTGACCGCCGGGTGGTCTTGGATCAGCCCGATATCAACGGTCGTAAGGCGATACTTGACGTCCACGCCAAGGGCAAGGCACTGGAGCCCGATGTCGATCTGGAAATCATAGCTAAACTAACCCCCGGCTTCAGCGGTGCCGATCTATCTAACTTAGTTAACGAAGCCGCCATCTTAGCCGCTAGGCGTGATAAGAAGGCTATCGGGCTCACTGAATTGGAGGAGTCTATATATCGTGTTATGCTGGGGCCGGAGCGGAAAAGCAGGCTGATGAGCCAGAAGGAGAAGGAGATCACTGCATATCATGAAGCCGGGCACGCACTTGTGGCGAAGATGCTGCCTAATGCCGACCCGCCACATAAGGTCTCAATAATAGCTCGGGGGATGGCCAGTGGCTACACGCTGTCGCTTCCCACTGAGGATCGCCACTACTGGACCAGGTCCCAGTTGAATGATCTCGTCGCCTCCACCCTGGCTGGTCGCGCCGCAGAAGGACTCATCTTCGGCGAGATGACCACGGGAGCTGTAGATGACATAGAGCGATCGACCAAGCTGGCGCGCAAGATGGTTACCACTTTTGGCATGAGCGAGAAGCTAGGTCCACGTACTTACGGAAGGAAAGAGGAGCTGGTCTTCTTGGGCAAGGAGCTCCATGAGGAAAGGGACTACGGGGACAAGATAGCCGATGAGATCGATGACGAGGTTCGCAGTATCATCAGCCAGGCCTATGAGACAGCTAAGGGAATCCTGACTCAAAATAGGGCCAAGCTGGAGCAGATCGCCAGGGAGTTGATCACCAAGGAAACCCTGGAGGGGGAGGAGCTCAAAGCCCTGTTCGAAGCCCCGTTGCCTGCGGAAACAGCAACGGAGTAGGCTAAACCGAGGCGGAATTAAGAGGGAGAGGATCACATTTCCTCTCCCTTTTGCTGTTTCAGGATAAAGGTTGTAATGCCCTCGATGAGGGCCGTGGATCGAGCCAAGCCATTCGGTCTCAGCCTCAATATATTGGCAAATGCTCTATCCGCCAAGCATTGTCAGTTTAAATTCCCACTGCCCTCATTTTCACAAATCCAAAATGCCCGAAAAGGCGCCCCCTGATAGCCAATCGCCTTGATTTTCTCTGTATCTAAAAAGGCCATTTTTTTAGATACACCTAAAATGTCAAAAAAAGGCCGGGCTACCACTAGGGGAAAGGTCTAAATACACGGGCTTGAGGAGGCATCCTTCTTGTCCACGAGGAAGCGTGGCTTTTCCTCGTTTTCGAGCAGCCTCAGACAAACTCCCATGGCAGGCATCTTCCCCGCCTTTGCCTCTGGGGGAGCAACCGCTTAAGCGAGAAACGGTGCTTGACAGGCTGACATTATCAAGCGCGAGGCTCTGCCAGCCGCGATACGCCTTGCATTACTACAAGAATGCCCAGTGGAATCAAGGCATACAGGCTGTAAGAACCCGGGTTGGTGAGACCGAAGACGGTGCCACAGCAAAACCCGAATACTGCCATGGTCACACCGACAACAACTTCAACCACAATTTCCTCCTTATGTTTAATTATATTACAGGATGTCAAGATGGGTGAAAAGTGTTGCCCCTGATAGCTAATCGCCTTGATTTCAGGTGTATCCAAAGTAAGGCATTTTTTAGCTACGCCGAAAATGGGGAAAATGGAAGTCAGGCACAAGTGGGCTCCCCATATCTGAAAAGGGGTATTTTTAGATACGGCTGAAAATAAAAAAGTGATCTCTGAATCTCCTTAGGCGACAAGTGGCGACGTTCGCCTTTCTGGTATAATTAAGGCGCTAAGGGATACTAAACTATAAGGAGGTGCGGTGTGAGTCTGCCAAAAGCAGAGGAAGGGGTATTTTACCAAAATCAAGGCTTGCTGTTACTTTGCTCTGCGCGCTTCCTGCCTGGATTTTTTGCATACACGGCATTCACCGATTCTATCTTGGGAAGATTGGGACTGGAATTCTGATGCTTGTTACCCTAGGCGGGTTGTACATTTGGACCATAATCGACTTTGTATTTGCGGTTACGGGGAGCATGAAGGATAAAGAAGGCAAGCTAATCAAGAGTTGGGGGGACTAGGATAAGTAATTAACATATCTTGCCAATTAGCTTTGGCGCAACTCTTGCACGTCCGTCACTGTTATTAGGATTGCGATAATCTGTTGCTTCATCGTCCCAGTCTAGCCTAATGCGATTTGCTCACTAGCTCCAAAAGGGCTTCCCTGGCTGTGGTGGCTGTCTTCCCCTTAATGCGATAAAAGAGACTCTTGAAACTGCCGGAGAGAGAAAAGCTCCGAGCCCTAAATTATTCTTACTTATTTTCTGCCAAACTTCTGGCGGCGCTTTTCAGCTCTGCTGAGTTGAGAGGCATTCGGTGCAGGACTTGAGGGAGATTGAGGTCGCGGAGCTTCAACTTTGACCTCGATGACTCTTATATACGCATCGCCTAAATTATTTTCAATGATCTTAAAAGCACCTGTCCTGTCGAATGTGACACTCGTCGCATAGTAAGCCTGACGAATGGCATTTTGCAGCTCGGGATTTCCACGAAGATCTAAAATCTTTACACCCAGATCTTTGAGCGTTTCAATTCCTACACGGCGACCATGGGCTCTAAAATTGTTATGATCGCCGAGCCAGTTTGCAATTTCTTCGGCCTTTTTCCCTCCTTCTGGGTCATCCTCAAACATGTATTGCCTCATCCATTTAGTTGTGAGTTCCTTAGACAAACCAATTGCATTCTCTGCCTCTGCTATCAGCGAGGGGCCGTATTGTCTTAGAATAGGAAACCATGCATTTAACTTCGCCCGTTCGGCAGTGATTTCGCGGTGTGCCTTCTGAAATTGGTCTAGAATGGCTTGTGCTGGCGAAACAACAATCTGTTGGTCTCGGTTTATCACTAATTGGGGATCGATAGGACCTAACTCTCCGGCTTCATCCATGGGTATCTCATTACCTGAGAGAGCCAACATCGTAGCTGCGCTTTTGGCGAAGAAAGGTACAATAAAGCGAATTGGAGAGAACTTGTTACGAAGAAGCTCGACGATAGATTCAGCAGCTAGAGGATTTCCACCACTACTATGCAATATGACGTCAAGTGGTCCTGCCGGAAGATTCGCGATTACTTCTAGGAAACCCTCTTTGTCTCTGTTATCAATGCTAACCCCGCCAAAGGGGGCGGCCAAGCGCACTTTATGTTCGTTCAAGAAATCAGCAGCATAAAGGAGTAAAGGAATACGCGTAATATGGAAAACAGCCTTGAGCTTTTCTCTTCGAATAACATCTTGAGCGGCCGGGTCACCTTCCTTATGGCGCTTCTCAATATCTAGGCGGATGTCATTCCAAGCTGGCAATTCTAGCACTCCAAACGGTAGAGTTAGTAGTGATAACATTTGGCTGATGTAATGTGTTAAGTATCTGCTGGTATTCCTCCATAGTCATACCAAACAAGTTTATTGCCTCTGCAACAGCAGGATTTGCCTCCTCAAATTCCTCAAGTTGTGCTTCAATATCTTTTGGCTGCCTTTTCCTCGGACTCATGGTGTTCCTCCTTTTCGGCTAGCCTCGGTGGTGTTGTTATATTAAAACATTTCGGCAATAGGGTCAACAAGGCGGTGTCAACGCTTAGTATGAAAAATGCCGGGGGTGGGATTCGAACCCACACGCACCCGAGGTGCAGCGGATTTTAAGTCCGCGGCGTCTGCCATTTCGCCACCCCGGCCTGCACGATGGACTTATGACGGGCTGCTGGGGTTTGACGTCGAGTAGCCACGGGGATTACCTCGTCCAGCAGAGCCATCATATCCGATTGCATCCCCTCTATTATGTGCGAATATGTGTCCATTGTAAAGGTTACCGAGCTATGACCTAGCGCCTCGCTGATCACCTTTGGCTTCGCTCCGCGCAGGAGTGCCAGACTGGCAAAGGTGTGCCTCAGATCGTGGAAGCGCACGCCATCCAGACCTGCCTGCTTCACTATCCTGTGAAATTCGTGGCTCAGCATGGAAGGGTCAAGTGGCCTGCCGTCCGGATTGCAGAACACCAGGCTGTC
>JAUWZY010000019.1 GCA_030615045.1 Chloroflexota bacterium | reverse complement strand
ATTTTTTTCTCTTCACAATCATTCCATCTGAGACCTTACGCCTTCGGGTTCTAACCCCAAAAGCCGGCTTGCCCCAGGATGTTTTAGGACCGGGGAGCCCTATCGGGGCTCTGCCCTCACCACCACCGTGGGGGTGGTCGCGAGGGCTCATGGCTGAGCCTCGCACCACGGGACGCTTCCCCAGCCACCTGCTCCGCCCCGCCTTCCCCAGAGTCACACCGCTATGATCGATATTGCCTATTTGCCCGATAGTGGCCAAGCATTCGCCATGAATGCGGCGAAGCTCCCCTGAAGGCAGACGGACCAGAACGTGGCTACCCTCCTTGGCCATGAGCTGAGCGGCAGCGCCAGCACTGCGCACTATCTGCCCCCCTCGACCCCGGTGGAGTTCAACATTGTGGATAAAGGTACCGCTGGGGATTGCCTTGAGGGGCAGGGCATTGCCCGGCTTTACCTCAGCATCAAGTCCCGAGACAATGGTGTCGCCGACTTTAAGCCCCAGCGGAGCCAAGATATAGCGCTTTTCGTCATCGCTATACTGAATTAGAGCGATATGCGCCGAGCGATTGGGGTCATATTCGATAGCGGCTACTATCCCCGGGATGCCGATTTTATCCCGCTTGAAGTCGATGAGGCGCAGCATCCGCTTAGCGCCACCGCCGCGGTGGCGAACCGATATCCTCCCCTGATTGCTCCTGCCCCCCGTCTTCTTCAAAGGCACAAGGAGGGACTTCTCCGACTCCTTTTTGGTCAGCTCCTCAAAGGAGGCTCCGCTCATCCCCCGCCGCCCCGGGGAGGTTGGCTTATATACCTTCAGCCCCATCTATCTCCTTACACTCCCTCAAAGATCTCGATCTTCTGTCCCGGCTCCAAGGTGACCACCGCCTTCTTCCATGGCGAGGTCTTACCCCGAAGCCGACCAAAGCCCCTGCTTTTTCCCGACACGGTGATCACATTAACCTGAGTCACCTTCACCTTGAACGCTTCCTCCACTGCCTGCTTGATCTGGCGCTTATTGGCCTCACGGGCCACTTCAAAGACATACTTATGCCGCGCCATGAGCTCGGCATTCTTCTCCGTGATAATCGGTCGCCGCAATACCTCGTAGAGATGCATTTTTTGTCCAATCGAACATATATTATAACTCAATTCGTGTCAGATGTCGCCCCCTCAAGCCTCTTTTCTCCCCAAATCCCCTCAACTCTGCGCACCGCATCTATGGTCATGACCAGAGCCCGATGTGAAAGCAGATCGGCAACATTTAACAGATCCGCTGGCAGCGTCTTCACCTTCTCCAGATTTCGAGCTGATTTGTATACATTAGCATCGGCCTCAGCGGTGACCAAGAGAGTCGAGGACTGAGCCCCCAAAGCCTCTAAGATACGCCTCATCTCCTTGGTCTTGGGCTGAACAAGCCCAAGGCTGTTGATAACCTTCAATTCACCATCGGCTACTTTGGCCGAGAGCAGACACCTTAAGGCGAGACGGCGCATCTTCTTGGGCAGCCGTTGTCGATAGCTCCTGGGATGGGGACCAAAGACTATGCCACCGCCACGGCGAGTCGGCGATCTAATGCCCCCAACCCGCGCCCGACCGGTGTGCTTTTGCCGATACAGCTTCCTCGTGCTCCCTGAAACCTTCCCCCGCGTCTTGGTGCTGGCAGTTCCCAAACGGGCATTCGCCCGCTGTGCCACCAATGCCTGATGAACCACTGCCTGGTTCATGGGCACCCGAAAGATGCTTTCATCCAGCTCTATTTGCTTTATTATCTGCCCCTCAGCATTATAAACCGGAACCTGCATCATGCCTCCTTGACCACACTCTGCGGCGCAGGCCATCAACCAAGCTATAAATCACAGGTAGAACCACCAGGGTCAAAAGCGTCGCCGAAAAGAGCCCGCCAATGACCACCGTGCCCAGCTCGGCAGCTATGAGAGTGCCTTCTGTCAACCCCAAAGCCAGGGGGAATAAGGCGAGCATGGTGGTCAGCGCCGTCATGTTGTAACCGTTCACACGGGTGTCATTCTGAGGAGCAAAGCGACGAAGAATCTCGGAGATGCTTCGCTTGGCTCAGGGTGACATAAGGAGTGCTGAACGCTTACATGAAGTTTTCCTTTCAGTGCCTTGACTTTTCAATGAGCAACAGCCCATTGCGGGCGCCGGGCACTGCCCCCCTGACCAGGAGCAGATTGCGCTCTGGGTCCGCTTTCACCACCTGGAGTTTCTGCACCGTGACCCTCTCATTGCCCATATGCCCGGCCATCTTCAGCCCTTTGATTACCCGACCGGGGTCGGTGCCAGCGCCAATAGAGCCTGGGGCCCGATGGCGGTCGGATTGGCCGTGGCTTTTTGGGCCGCCAGCGAAATGATGGCGTTTGACCACGCCAGCAAAGCCCCGCCCCTTTGATGTGCCGGTGACATCGACTAAATCGCCGGGATTAAATATCCCGACATCAACCGTGTTTCCTAATTGAATTTTGGCGGCATCCTCGACCCTGAATTCACGAAGGTGCCGATAAGGCCCCAGCTTCTTGAGATGCCCCCGCTGCGGGCGGTTGAGCCTCTTCGCTTGACCGAAGCCAAGCTGGACGGCTTCATAGCCCTCTTTAGCCTTGGTCTTGATCTGGGTCACAGTGCACGGCCCAGCCTCAATGGCAGTGACTGCCGCCACCACGCCACCATCCCTGAACACCTGGGTCATGCCGATCTTTTTGCCCAAGATGCCGGTAATCATAGCTTTATCTCGATGTCGACGCCCGCCGGTAAGTTGAGTTGAGTCAAGGCATCGATGGTCTTGGTAGTGGGGTTCAGGATGTCGACGAGGCGCTTGTGGGTTCTGATCTCAAACTGCTCCCGAGAATCCTTATCGATGACCGGGGAGCGAATGACGCAGAACTTCCTGATGCGTGTCGGCAGGGGGATGGGACCGGCTACGGCGGCACCAGTTCCCTCTGCGACCTCCACTATCTGCCTCACCGACTGGTCCAAAATCCTGTGGTCGTAAGCCTTTAGCTTGATCCGTATCCGCTGCTGAGGCATTTAGAAAACACCTCCTGCGACTTTTCCCCGGCCGATGACGGCCTCCGCTATGTGCTGAGGTAACTCGTGATAGCGATGAAACTCCATAGAATAGGCAGCTCGCCCCTGGCTTAGCGACCTCAAGTCGGTAGCGTAACCGAAGGTCTCGGAAAGAGGCAAAAAGCAGCGGATTATCTGCGTCCGAGCATAGGGCTCAATGGTGCTGATTCGCCCCCTGCGGGCATTGAGATCGCTAACTATATCACCGAGAAACTCCTCAGGGGTTACTATCTCCAGCTTCATAATGGGCTCAAGGAGCACCGGCTTCGCTTTTAACACACCATCGCGCACTGCCAGTGACGCCGCCATCTTGAACGCCGGCTCCGAGGAGTCGACCTCATGATAGCTGCCGTCATAGGCAGCAACTCGAATATCGACTATGGGGTAGCCAGCAAGAACCCCATTCTCCAGCGCCTCTTTAATCCCGCCCTCCACGGCAGGGATGAACTCCCTGGGTATCGCCCCAGCCTGAATCCGGTTCACGAACTCAAAGCCGCTGCCCCGCGCCAGGGGCTCAAGCTCGAGCCAAACATGCCCATATTGCCCCCGCCCCCCAGTCTGCCTGATGAAACGTCCCTCGGCTCGCACAGGCATGGTGACGGTCTCCTTATAGGCCACCTTTGGTCTGCCCACCTTAGCCCTGGCCTTAAACTCGCGCCGCAAACGGTCGACCAGGATGTCAAGATGAAGCTCGCCCATGCCTGAGATTATGGTCTGACCTGTCTCCTCCTGGTAGCGTGTTTTGAAGGTCGGGTCCTCTTCTCCAAGCTTGATCAGGGCATCAATGATCCGGTCTTGATCAGCCTTGGTCTTGGGCTCGATGGCCACCGAGATCACTGGCTCGGGGAATTGAATCGATTCCAGAATGATAGGGCTATCGAAGTCACAGAGGGTGTCGCCGGTGAAGGTATTCTTCAGTCCCAGGGCAGCAGCAATGCCACCACTATAAGCCGCCGTCACTTCCTCCCGATGATTGGCATGCATCTGAAGCAGCCGTCCCATGCGCTCTTTGCGCCCTTTGGTGGAATTGAGCACCTGGGAGCCGGCCTGGGCTATGCCGGAGTAAACCCTGAGATACACCAGCCGGCCGACAAAGGGGTCGGTGACCACCTTGAAGGCCAGAGCAGAGAAGGGACCGCTATCGTCTGCTTGGCGGGAGGCTGCCCTGCCAGTCTCGGGCTCTATGCCCTCTATCGGGGGCACATCCAACGGCGAGGGAAGGTAAGCAACGACAGCATCCAGCATCGGCTGGATGCCTTTGTTCCTCAGGGCGCTGCCACAGAGGGCTGGAACAAGCTTGCCCCGCAGCGTTGCCCGCCTTAGCGCTGCTTCGAGCTCAGAGGCAGTGATCTTGCCATGCTCAACATAAGCGGTCATGAGCTCCTCATCGGCTTCGGCCACCTGCTCGATCAGCGCCTCCCGAGCTCGGGCGGCGGTTTCCTGATATTCCTCAGGGATTGGGATCTCGACAGCATTTGAGTCCAGCTCTTCGGGAAAGAGCCAAGCCTTGCTCTCAACGAGGTCGATGGCACCGCGGAAGGATTCTTCGACACCAAGAGGAAGCTGTATCGGCACCGGTTTGGCATTAAGGCGTTCCTCTATCATCTTCAGCGTTCTGGAGAAATCGGCGCCGAGCCGGTCCATCTTGTTAACAAAGCAGATCCTGGGGACTCCATATCTATCGGCCTGGCGCCACACCGTCTCCGATTGAGATTCGACCCCGGAAACGGCATCGAAGACCACAACCCCGCCATCGAGCACCCTGAGGCTCCGCTCCACCTCAGCGGTGAAGTCCACATGCCCCGGGGTATCGATGATGTTAATCCGGTGCCCGAGCCAGTCGCAGCTGGTGGCAGCAGCGGTGATAGTTATCCCCCGTTCCCGCTCTTGTGCCATCCAATCCATCACTGCCGTGCCCTCATCAACCAAACCCACCTTATAGGTGCGCCCACTGTGATAGAGCACCATCTCGGTGACGGTGGTCTTCCCGGCATCGATGTGGGCAATGATGCCAATATTTCGGATATGCGATAACTGAAATGGCCGTAACATCTTATCACCATCGATAATGGACAAAGGCTTTATTTGCTTCCGCCATCCTATGGGTGTCATGACGCTTCTTGACGGTGACTCCCTCCCCTCGGGAGGCATCGATGAACTCCAAAGCCAGCCTTTCTGCCATGGCCTTGCCACGGCGAGCCCTTGCCGAATGCACAAGCCAGCGCATGGCCAAGGATAAGCCTTGCTCAGAAGAGACCTCCACCGGCACCTGATAGGTGGCACCACCAACGCGGCGCGGTTTGACTTTAAGCAGCGGGGTGGCATTCTTAACCGCCTGCTCAAAGACATCGAGAGGCTTCTCACCCGTCCGTTCCTCGACAATGTCCAGCGACTTATAGACTATTCGCTCCGCCGTGCTCCTCTTGCCGCACTTCATCACCTTGTTGATGAACCTGGCCAAATGCTCAGTTTGATATTTGGCATCGGGTGCTATCTCCCTCTTAACTACTTCTCCCCGTCTCGGCATCTCCCCTCCTCATGTCCTTCTCAGCGGAAAGGCTTCTATTCTTCGATAGAAGCCCTATGATCAAGTCTGCAACTGGATTTACTACTTAGTTACAGCTGTAGCTCTCTTGGTCCCATATCGACTCCGACCCTGCTTTCGCTCGGCAACCCCCTCAGTGTCCAAAGTGCCGCGAACGATATGGTAACGCACCCCAGGCAGGTCCTTCACTCGACCACCTCGGACAAGCACCACGGAATGTTCCTGTAAGTTATGTCCCTCGCCCGGAATATAAGCAGTGACCTCCAGGCCGTTGGTGAGCCTCACCCGGGCCACCTTACGCAGAGCGGAATTAGGCTTCTTCGGGGGCACCGTCTTCACTTGAATGCAAACCCCTCGTTTCTGGGGCGAGTTTTTGCCCCGCACGCTCTTGCCCTTCAGCGAATTATAATAAAAGCTTAGCGCAGGCGTCTTGATTTTCTTTTTCGCCCCTTTACGTCCCTTCCTCACAAGCTGACTGATGGTAGGCAAGCAACCCCCTTAAATAATAACAACTAGCTTTATAATTTACCACTATTAATGAATGCTGTCAAGTTATGTTGTCTATTCGCTATGGCAAAAGTAAGCCACAACCTATTATAATCGATAAACAAAGGAAGGAGCTCAAAATACATCGGCAATGGGCATGGCAGAAATCGGTCGCCAACTGGCAGCAGGCGTAAACAAGGCGGTAAAGAGAAACCCTGCTCAGGGCTTGCTCCTCTCAGGAGGGCTTGATTCCAGCATCCTCGCCATTTTCGCTCCTGAGGTCAAAGCCCTGACCACTGGCCTCAAAGGCGCTCATGCTCCTGACGTAGACTATGGGATGAAAGTTGCTGCCGCTCTCGGGCTGGAGCACCATAGAAGCTTTTTCAGCGCCGAGGAGGCAATAGCAGCAATCCCCAAGGTGATAAAGGTGTTAAAAACGTTCGACCTCGCCCTTCCCAACGATATCGCCATTTACTTTGCCCTCAAACTGGCCCAGGAGCGTGGCATCGAGAGCGTCATGACCGGTGACGGGGCCGATGAGCTCTTCGCTGGCTATAGCTACATGCATCAATTGGACAACAAGCAGTTGGATAGCTATATCCACAAGTTGGCCAGGACGATGCGCTTTTCCTCTGCGCACCTGGGCCGGGAGCTTGGTCTGGAAATAAAGCAACCCTATCTGGATAGAGAATTCATAGCCTTGGCCCTGGAAATCGACCCCCATTGGAAGGTGGCCGATGAAAGGGGAAAGATATGGGGGAAGTGGATTCTGCGCAAAGCGTTCGAAACACGCTTACCCCGGCAAATAATCTGGCGGGAGAAGACACCGATTGAGCATGGCTCGGGGACTTCTGAACTCAGGCAGCTGATAAGCGCCCAGGTTTCCGATTTCGAGGTCAAGAAGCGGGAATATGGGATAAGGTTCATAAACAAAGAGCACCTTTTCTACTATGAGATATATCGGGAGGTAGTGGGTGAGGTGCCATTAGCCAAGGAAGGTGAGGAGCGCTGCCCCTGCTGTGGCGCCGCTGCCCCTGAGCCCGGTTACTGCCCCATATGTGGCGCCTCTGGGCCTTTTCTGCCCAACCTCGATTGACAGAAAAAGGGCTAACGCTTAAAATGGAATCATGAGTCAACAAGAATCAAGCTTAACTGAAGTGGCGACTCGCTTTCTTGCCACCTTGTCCCCAGAGCTAAGGCAGGAGAGCCAGCAAGAGCTTAACCGGTTTGTTCGCTGGTGTGGTGGCGACAGATCTGTTGCCGAGTTCAGCGCCCAAGAGATAGCTGATTACGCCGAGGGGCTGGGCTCCGGCGCCGCGGCAGCAAAGAGACTCGAGCCGGTTAAGAACTTCCTCAGCTATGCCAAGAAAGAAGGGCTAACCAAAGCCAACCTCGGGGTTCATCTTCGGTCGGGGTCAGGTTCAGTGAAGAAAGGCGCACAGTCTAAGCGGAAGACCGGTGGGGCCACGCTAGTGACTCTCACCTCCCAGGGCTATGCTGCCCTGGAGTCGGAGTTGTCCTCGCTTAAAGGGGAACGACCGCGTCTGGCTCAGGAACTGCAGCAAGCTGCTGCCGATAAGGACTTCCGGGAGAACGCTCCCTTGGAAGCGACTAAAGAACGGCAGGGTCAAATTGAGGCTCGAATCAGAGATCTGGAGGCTGCCCTTAAGGCAGCTACGGTCCTCGATGAGATGGCGCTGGATACCTTGGAGGTCGGGATCGGCTGCAACATAACCCTGCGCCACCTCGATTCTGGGGAGGAAATGCGTTGCACCTTGGTCAACCCCAGTGAAGCCGACCCAACGCTGGGCAAGCTCTCCGTAGCCTCCCCAACGGGAAAAGCGCTTTTCGGCCGAAGAAGGGGAGAGGTGATAGAGGTGGCTGCGCCCATTGGGACGCTGCACTATCGAATTGAGGAGATAAAGCGTTAGACAGTCGGGGCAAGAGGATTTGAACCTCCGACCTCGTGGTGCTAAAACGGGTCAGCGTATCTATCCCCACTCAGGGGAAGGAATTGCAATAAAGACAAGGACAAGTAATGGGAAGGAGAGCTATGGCTGAGAAAGTGGTTAGAACCATTTGTCAAGGGTGTATGAGTGAGTGCGGCGTATTAGTACACGTCGAGGATGGGAAAGTAACTAAGATCAGGGGTAATTCTGACGACCCCAACACCGATGGCGCACTATGTGTGAAGGGCGTTACATACGGTGAGCTCGTTTATCACCCTGAGCGCGTCCTATACCCGTTAAAGCGGGCTGGAGAGCGCGGTGAGGGAAGGTGGGAGAGGATATCCTGGGCTCAGGCATTGGATGAAATCGGGGCGAAGCTTAAGGAGATTACCGAGCAACACGGCCCAGAGACCATAGTCTTGGGGTGGGGGACATACCCCAAGAATGGCGTTATCCCCTATCTTATGTTCCTCAAAGCGATAAACAGCCCGCAGGCGTTTACGCTTGATTCTCACTACTGCTGGACCCCGCATATCATGGCTGACTCAATGACATACGGGGAGATAGTGAAGTCCGAACAGATCGCTACTGATTTCAGAGATAGCAGGTGCGTGGTGCTTTGGGGACATAATCCACTGGCGAGCTTCCCGCCCAAGGCCTGGCGAATACTCCAGGGCAAGGCCAAGGGTTCAAAGCTGATAGTCATCGACCCCAGGCGTAACCAGCTTGCAGCGAGGGCTGATTCCTGGCTGCGGGTGAAGCCAGCAACAGATGATGCCTTAGCCCTGGGCTGGCTAAACGTTATCATAAAGGAAGGTCTTTATGATCGCTTTTTCGTGGAGAACTGGACAAATGCCCCTTTCTTGATCAGGACAGACGTGGGAAGGTCTCTCAGGGAGGCCGACATCGTGGGTGGCGGAAGCTTAGGCAATTTCGTGGCTTGGGACGCTAAATCAAATGCTCCTGCGGTTTATGATAGCTCGACCATGGGCTACAAGGCTGCCGATGTCAAGCCCGCGCTCACAGGGGCTTATAAGGTTAGGCTGGTCAATGGCGAGGAGGTCGCATGTGAGACTGTGTGGCAAAGGTTGATGGCAAAGGTTGAAGAGTACTCCCCGGAAAGAGTGGAAGAGATCACCTGGGTGCCGAAGGAACAGGTAATCGAAGCGGCGAGGATGTATGCCACGAATAGGCCAGCAGCCCTTATGACCCATATGGGAATCGCCATGAATACTAACTCGATACAAACGTCGCGCGCGCTCAGCATACTGATAACGATTACCGGGAATCTCGATGTTAAAGGAGGGAATGTCTTTTCCCGCTACCCGGCAGCCGGTTACCTTGAATTCAGAAAGACCTTGCGCTGCTCACCAGAGGCCGAGGAAAAGACGATAGGGGCAGCGGAGTTCCCGCTTTTAGCTGGCCCTAAGTCAAGTCGGTCAAAACCACATCCCCCAACGTTCTTCAAGCTTATGGAAAAGGGGTGGGTCAAGGCATTTTGGACCTCAAGCAATGCGGCAATTAATTTCGAGGATACCTTGCGGACTATAGATGTTCTGAAGAAGCTCGAGCTGTTCGTAGTGGTGGATTTCTTCAAGACACCTACCTCCGACCTAGCTGACTATTTGTTGCCTCCAGCTACATGGCTGGAGTGTAATGCTATCGCTGATGGGCAGAATCTTCCCAACTACATTGCCGCCCGCCAGAAAGCCATAGAGCCGCTAGGTGAGTGCCGTGATGAGTTTGATATGATCTTTGACCTTTTGGATACAATGGGAATGGAGCCGCCGGTTCCGGCTAAGAACTACAAGGAGTTGTTGGATTTCAGGCTCAAGAAGTTGAATATGACTTTTGATCAGTTTAAGCAGGTAGGGTATGTGGCGGAGCCGATGGTAGAGAAAAAGTATGAAAAGGGATTGTTGCATCCAGATGGGAAGCCTGGTTTCGATACACCTTCTCGGAAGTGCGAAATTTGGGCCAGCATGCTTGAGGATCATGGCTACCAGCCTCTGCCATACTACGAGCAGAAGTATCCCTCCAGTGACGTGCTAAGAGATTACCCTCTAATCCTTACTGATGGCAGGCACATAGCAATTTATCACGGGCAAGGCCTTAATTTACCGTCTCGCCGCAAGATGGTGCCGCATCCTGGTATCGAGATCCATCCTGAAACCGCCAAAACTCTGGGCGTAGGCGAAGGCGATTGGGTATGGATTGAAACCTACCAGAGTAAAGAGCGCTTTAAGCGAAGGGTTAAACTGGCGCCCAACCTTCACTCGAAGGTTGTATGGGCGAATTCCCACTATTACTATCCAGAGAAAGCTGATTTAAGGGATAAGCTTGAGCCGGTGATAAACCTGGCACATACCATGGAAGCGCCCTATGACCCCATAGTCGGAGCCACCTACGTTAGAGGCGTTCCCTGTAGGATTTACAAGGCCTAAGCTGGGAGCGGTGTCCGAGCAATCCGAAATCCGCCGCATAGCAGCTGATTTCCATGGTCGGGGCGAGAGGATTTGAACCTCCGACCTCATGGTCCCAAACCATGCGCGCTAACCACTGCGCTACGCCCCGCAATTTGCAGCCAAAATGTTGCTTCCTACCTATCTCTTCTCAAATTTCTTGCCTTTGCTGGCATCGGTCTCAACTGTCGCTTTTGTGGCTCCGTACCTCTTGCGCATCTGAATACTTCCCCTCTGGGGCTTGTCGCTCTGCGCCTTGGCTTGCCTCTCCTTAAGGCGGCCCTTGATACGGAACCAGGATGGAGTGCGATATCCTTTCATAACAACTTTTGGCTATATTATCTGCCTCAGAGGCTAATTACTACTCCCCTCTCGACTTGCTCTTAGCGGTTTCCGCCTACGAGCTGAAAGCACAAATAGTAATCCCAGCGCCACCGCTACCCAAGCTATGCCCTCATGGTGCCAGAGGCTGAGCATCTGCCCCCATTCCCACCGGTGATATCCAATGATTTGGGCCAAGGCAATACCGATGCCGCTACAAATCAGGATAATGCCGATTGCTTTCATTGTCACTCTCCACGCACCTTGTTCAATGTGCTAGCTATCGCCCGCTTAGCAGCTTCCCCATCAACTGACACACCGCTTAAGTAACTTATCCCATTCTCGATCGACCCATGCCTGAAGCTCGGCGACAACCTCGCTATTCTCGGGGCGAAGCAGGTGTGCAAACCTGCCCTGAGTTTTGAGCCAATCGGTAACCGGCCTCTTCTCCCCTGGCGTTGCGGTCAGTCTGCAGTCGCCGTTCTCGATCTCGAAAAGCGGCCACATGCAGGTTTCCGCAGCCAGCCGAGAGAGGGTGATGGTCTCGCTTGGCTCATAGCGCCAGCCTCGGGGACAAGGACTTAAGACGTTGATAAAGGAGGGCCCATCGGCCGCAGCTGCTTTCTGGGCCTTGGCCATCATGTCGCGCCAAGCATGGGGCGCTGCCTGAGCAACATAGGGAATGTTGTGGGCTGCGATTATCGCAGTGAGATCTTTGCGATGCTGTATTTTCCCGGGGATGACTTCGCCCACCGGGATAGTGGTGGTCCAAGCGCCAAAAGGGGTGGCGCTGCTGCGCTGAATCCCAGTGTTCATATAAGCCTCATTGTTGAGGCAAACATAGATGAATCTATGGCCCCGCTCCATAGCCCCACTTATGAATTGAAGCCCGATATCATAAGTAGCCCCGTCACCAGCGAACGCGATAAATCTGATATCGCGCTCCTCGATCTTGCCTTTTTTGCTCAGAACGTGATAGGCTGCTTCAACGCCGGATAATACCGATGCTACATTCTCGAAGGCGACGTGAATCCAGGGGACACGCCATGAGGTGAAGGGAAAGGGCGAGGTTATGATCTCCAGACAGCCGGTGGGACTCGCCACCACCACCGGCTTATCGATGGCGTGCAGTATCTGGCGCACTATGACCGGCTCGGCACAGCCGAGGCAGGCTCGATGCCCCGGTGCCAGAGAGTCCTCTTGGTCACAAATGTCACTCAATCTCAGCACCATCGCCGTCTCCTCCTTTGCAACAATACCAACTCAGTCTTACTTATCAAGAGTCCTACTCACGCAACCCCAGATAGCGAAAAACGGGCTCGGCGTCCCCGCTGGCCACGATCTGGAGCAGGTCGCGGTAAACCTGGCAGAACTCGGCAGGCACCGTATCTCGCCCTCCTATGCCATAGATATAATTGACCAGCTTCGGCGAGACACCGCGGCGAGATAGAGCGGTGCAAACCTCGACAAAAACAGGACTGCCCTCACCCCCAAAGCAGCTTGAGCGCTCCAACACGGCCACTGCCTCCCTTCCTCGAAGCGCCTCAGCCACGGCAGCGCCGGGGAAGGGGCGAAAACT
>JAUWZY010000018.1 GCA_030615045.1 Chloroflexota bacterium | reverse complement strand
GAATTGGGTTACTTCTATGATTGCGTACCTACAGTGCAGACGCCAGCTCTCACCTTATGGCATGAATTAAGCTGGACGGTTATCTCTGGAGACGTAGGGTGGGCTGTCTAGGAGGTCATTATCCCTGCAGTTATGCCTTGCCGGAAATGCTTGCTGTGTAAGACGGGAAGGTCAAATCGCTGCCTTTTTCAAAAGATGCCGGGAAACAGCATGGGAATATATGGCGGGAATTCCAACTATATTGTTGTCCCCTCCATAGACCTCTGCGAGCTTAAGAAAAGACCACAAGATATCCCGCTCTCCCATTTCTCCATCGTGGCCGATGCCATGACGACGCCATATCAGGCGGCAATAAGAGCTGATTTGAAGCCAGGGGACAATGTAGTTGTAGTAGGCTGCACCGGCGGCGTTGGCGTTCACCAGACACAAGTAGCTAAGGCCCTTGGGGCAAAGACGGTTATCGGTATCGCCAGAAACCCGGAGAAGCTAAAGAGAGCTTTGGAGTATGGCGCTGATTTCACCATAAGCTCTATAGACAAGAGCCCCCGAGATGTAAGAGACGAGTTCAGAAAGCTTTGCCGGGAGATCGGTGAGCCCAACTATGGCTGGAAGATATTTGAGGTCACCGGCACTGAGGGAGGACAGAGTATAGCTCTTGAGCTCATTTCCTTCATTAGCAAGTTGATCGTAGTCGGATTTGGAACCGCTGTAAATAGCTATGCCCTTTCCAGACTAATGGCCTTTGATGCCGAGATAATAGGAACCTGGGGCTGCCCACCTGAGTATTACCCCATAGTTGTCGATATGATTCTGAAGGGGAAGATTGGACTTGAGCCCTTCGTCCAGACGAGGCCGATGAGCACAATTGTGGAAACCTATGAGGAGGCCCACAGCAAAGGCTCTCCTGCGCGGAGAATTGTGCTTGAACCAGATTTTTAATCAGGATATAATTTAAAAATAAAAAAGGAGGTTTATAGAATGGCACTAGAATGGATACCAAGGGCGCCGAAGGATAAGCTCCTGGATTTCACCATTGGTGACGAATCGCTCTTAGGTGTGGAAGCTCCATGCACTATGTATGAGAAGAAGCCACTGCTTGACCCTAATGGCAACCCGGTTGAAGGGCTTTATGTCGCCTGGGTCACCCTGAACAATCCCAGAGCATTCAATTCGTACACTCTGGATATGCTCAAAGCCACCGCCGTCGCTTTTGATGAGGCGTCAAATGACAAGAGCGTGGTCGCTGTTGTCTTCACTGGGTCCGGCGATAGAGCCCTGTGCACCGGCGGCAATGTTCCCGAGTATGCTGAGTATTTTATCGGCAGGCCCTTTGATTGCCATGCCTATATGACTGTGTACTGGCATGTATTCGACGCGGTGTGGAACTCGCCCAAGCCCTTCATCCGCCGGGTCAATGGCCTGAGCATAGGCGGTGGCGAGGAGATAAGTGGTTGCTGTGATTTGAGCATCGCCTCTGACCTCGCTAACTTGGGTCAGGTGGGACCACTACATGGCTCAGTGGCCATGGGGGGAGCTGTTCAGTTCAAGTCGGTTTGCATGACCATAGAGGATGCGTTTTGGAACGCCATCTCCTGTGAGCTATGGAGCGCCTACAAGATGTATCGCAAGAACTACATCCATAAGGTCGTTCCGGTGCTAAAGCAAGATGACAAGTTCATCAGAAACCCCCAGGTGATCACCGACAAGTATGTTGAGGATGGCGACATTGTCTATGGCGAGTTCAAGACCGTGGAAAGAGGCTATAGCGAGGAGGAGATAAAGGAGGCTCAGGAATTAGTTAGGTCATTGCCACGTGATATGTCCCTATTGGATAAGGCGTGCATGGACATGGCCTGGACATTTGCCAATCTATATCCGGGGTGCGTGGCCCAGTCACTGGCTATGATCAGAACGCAAAAGAGAATAGCCTATGATAGAGACAAGTCCCATATTATCTGGTGGTGGGCACAGAATGCGTTGCCCGGCGGCGAGTTTGATATGGGGATGACCACTTTCCATACCCGGAAGACGACGGGCAAGGATAACATCGATATCTTGAAGTATCGCCGCATGGTAGCGGAAGGGCGTCCGATGGACCAAGAGCTGTTTGACGAACTTATGCCCAAGCCCAAGGAATAAATTGAGGGCCAAGGAGCGGCGCTCCCTCGAACAAACCAAGGCTTTATTATGGCGATTCGACGTCAGGGCTAAAAAAGGGCTGGGACAGCATTTCCTCATCGATGACGGGGTGTTGCGGACCATAATCAAGGCCGCAGAGCTCAGCTTGAGCGACTTGGTGGTGGAGGTTGGCCCTGGCCTGGGGATTTTGACTGAGGAACTGGCAAAGCGAGCGGGAAAGGTCATCGCCATCGAGGTCGATAGCAAGCTCGCTTCTGCGCTGAGCCAGAGCCTGAGCCACTGTTCCAATCTCACCATCATCAATGCTGATGTGCTTCAGGTGGCGCTCAAAGAACTCGTCGTGGCCGACCTCGGCTACAAGGTTGTAGCTAATCTATTCTACTATATCGCGGCTCCCGTGCTGCGCCACTTTCTTGAGTCCTCGGTTAGGCCACAGCGCATGGTGATCATGGTGCAAAAGGAGGTGGCCCAGAGCATTGCCGCCGCTCCGGGCAAGATGAGCATCTTGAGCATCGCTGTCCAGCTCTATGGCAAGCCGACTATCGTTGCTTATGTCCCCGCGCACAGCTTCTACCCAGCGCCGAAGGTCGATTCTGCTATCCTAAGCATCGATGTCTATGAGCAGCCAATGGCTGACGTGGAAGATGTGGCCCGGTTCTTTCACCTGGTTCGTGCTGGATTCAGCGCCCCGAGAAAGCAGCTCAGAAACTCCTTGGCTTTGGGGCTTTCCCTGCCAGCGGAGAGCGCTGCCGCGCTGCTAAATCAGGCCCAGATCAGCCCCAAGCGCCGCGCCGAGACCTTGACTATTGCAGAGTGGACTAGACTGTATCACGCCACTGAGGGGCAATATGCTGACCATCCCCGCCTATGCTAAGATCAACCTGACCCTCGAGGTTCTGGGAAGCCGCGACGATGGCTATCACGAGATCGCCAGCGTGTTCCAGACCATCGACCTCGCCGATTCCCTTTCTTTCCAGTTGGGGGATGGAATCGACCTCGACTGCGATATCCCCGATTTGATCTCGCCGCAAAACTCGGTATTTAGGGCAGCAAAAGCCCTTAGAGAGGAAACAAAGTGTGAAAAGAGGGCCCTGATTCGCCTTCATAAACATATCCCTATCGGTGGCGGGCTGGGAGGCCACAGCGCCGACCAAGCAGCAGCACTTAAAGGGCTCAATGAGCTTTGGGGGCTGGGGCTGGAATGGCAAAAGCTGCTCCAATTGGCAGCGAAGCTGAGCTCCGATACCCCTTTCTTTCTCCATGGCGGCACTGCGTTGATCCGAGGACGCGGTGAGAAGGTAACCCCACTCTCTCCCCTCCCGGAGACATGGCTGGTGTTGCTGAGACCGACAATAGAGCCCGTCCCCGACAAGACGGCAAGGCTCTATGCCCATCTCAGCCCGTCCCATTTCACCTCAGGGCATTTGACCCAGAGATTCATCGAGCAGCTATGGCAGGGGCGCCCCGCTGACGATTCCCTACTGTTCAATGTTTTTGAGCTTGTCGCCTTTGACTTTTTCCCTCAGCTTGATTGGTATCGCTGCCGAATGCTTGAGGCTGGAGCAGCTACCGTGCACCTGGCCGGTGCTGGACCGACGCTCTTCGCCCTGGTGCCAGATAGAACCTCGGGGGAGTTCATATTCAATCGGCTACAGAGCGAAGGGTATGAAGTCTACCTCGCTCGCACCATCAATCCAGGGTTAAAGGAGTAGCCTTTGTCCCACATCTTCCCCAAAATCCGTTCCCTGTGGATAACCGCCATTAACAAAAGGGCGGTTCAAATAGCGATCCTCGTTTTTCTTCTCGGCGTCATCGCCGCCCTGGTCTATCTTTTCCACGACCGCGAGAGCGTGGAAAGATTTGGCCAATATGGCTATCCCGGCATCTTCCTGGTCACGCTCATCGGTTCCAGCACCGTCATCTTCCCCATTCCCCACCTGCTCGTGGTGTGGCTGGCAGGCGCTAAGTTGCCCTTTTTATTGGTTGGGCTTGTGGCCAGCATCGGGAGCACGCTGGGGGAACTCAGCGGTTACCTCCTCGGCTATTGCAAACAAGGGACGGTGAAAATGGAGCAGCGGAAGTGGTATCAGAGGGCAGAGCGCTGGATGAAGCGCTATGGCAGCCCAACCATCTTCGTCTTCGCCCTGACACCCCTGCCCTTTGACCTGGTAGGCGTCGCCTCCGGCGCGTTAAAGTTCCCGCTGTGGAAATTCCTCCTCGCCTGCTGGGCGGGAAAGCTGCCCATGTGCATCCTTATAGCCTATCTGGGCTCCATCTCGGTTAAATACTTCTTTCCCAGCCTATTTTGAGCTAAAATAGCAAAGGGGGAAAGGAAAAGGGTGAGCGATCAGACTTATATCTCCTTAGACCTCGAGACCACCGGGCTCGACCCGGAAAGCGATGACATCGTTGAGGTAGCTGCGGTCGAGTTTCAAGATGGCGACGTCGTCGCCACCTTCCACTCCTTGGTCAATCCACATCGCCCGCTGCCCTATCATATCCAGCTACTTTGCGGCATCACTCAGGCTGAGGTCGATGCCGCTCCTCCGTTCTCTGCTTTGACTGAGGAGCTGGCCTCCTTCTTAGCAGCTCACCCAATAATTGGACATAACGTCCCGTTTGACCTCAGCTTTTTGGCTCAAAAGGGCATCCAGGTATCGGGCCCCACTTATGATACTCTGGAGCTGGTCAAGATCGTGCTCCCTCAGCTCTCCGGGTATGCTCTGGGCTCGGTAGCCCAATTTTTGGGCATCTCCTGCCCGATACAACACCGAGCCCTTGCCGATGCCATCACCACCAAGGAGGTCTTCCTCGCCTTGCTCGATAAAGCCTGCCAGCTTGATCTCCCCACTATCGGCGAGATAGCTCATCTGACTACAAAGGCAGGCCTTGAGCTCGGTCACCTTTTCCAGGAGATAGAGCAGCGGAAGAGTCAAGCTGCCTTCTCCTTCACCGAGCCCCAAGCCGCTGAGATAGAATCCACCATCACTTCGAGACAGCCGCTCTACCCCTGCCCCGAGAAAACGCCCTTAGATATAGAAAAGCTGAGTGCCATTTTCGACGATGGCGGTCCCTTGAGTCGCACCTTCCCCGATTATGAGCGCCGCCCGGAGCAGCTCCACATGATGCAGGCGGTAGCCCAAGCGTTGAATGATGGCCAGCGCTTCATTGTGGAGGCCGGGACAAGCACGGGGAAGTCCATAGCTTATCTCCTGCCCTCGATCTCCTTTGCTTTACAGAATAGCGCTCATGTTGTCATCTCCACCAACACCATAAACCTTCAAGAGCAGCTTATGGGCAAGGATATCCCCGATTTAGTTCAGGCGTTAGGCTCAGAGCATGCCCTCGATGAGCTCCAGGCAGTTCAGGTTAAGGGGCGGAACAATTATCTCTGCCTGCGGCGCTGGAATTCCTTGCGCCGCGGCGAGGGACTATCCCCTGCTGGGCTCAGACTTTTGGCTCGCATCCGGGTTTGGCTGACCTCAACTCAAAGCGGGGATCGCGGTGAGCTCAACCTCATCGGCGAGGAAATCCCGATCTGGAACAAGGTCTGTGCTCAGGTCGATGACTGCTGGGCTGGAAACTGCCCTTATCAAAGGCGCGATGCCTGCTTTCTATTTCTGGCCAGAAAAGCAGCCGAAGGCGCCCACATCATCGTAGTGAATCACGCCCTCCTTCTATCTGACATGGTAGCTGGAGCCAAGATATTGCCTGAATATCAATATCTGGTCATCGATGAGGCTCATCACCTGGAGCAAGAAGCGACCAAGCAGCTTGGCTCTGAGATAACGCAGCGAGAGCTCCTCGACTATCTAAGCCGCATCGACCGCAGGGTTGAGGGACAGCACCATGTCGGATTCCTATCCAAGCTCAGGGAGCGCCTGACGCTCAGCACCATGATCCCATTGAGGCGCAGCCACTTGGAGCAACTGGGTGAAGATTTGCGCTCCAGGGTGAATAAAGCCAGGGCTCAGGTGTCCCAATTCTTCGACATCCTGGGCCGTTTCATTTGGGACTACGCCGAGGAGCAAGGGGAATATGACCGACAGCTGCGCTTAACCCAAAACACTCGAGGCAAAAGGGCCTGGTCTGAGGTGGAGAGCGCCTGGGACGACTTGAACTTGGCGCTGAAGGACATCGCCAATGCCCTGAACGAGTTTTATATCGGACTGGAAGATCTCCTTGAGGGCAGGCTCCCCGATTATGACAACTTGATGTTAGAGCTCTCCTCCCTGTTCTGTGCCAATGAAGAGCTACAGCGTCGGATAAATTCGCTGGTATCTCATCCCGAATCAAACGACATCTACTGGCTCGTCCTGAGCGGGGAGAATAAATTGCTCAGCCTGTGCACCGCACCGCTCAAAGTGGCAGGCATCCTGCAGAAGCAACTTTTCTCGACCAAGGAATGCGTGGTGCTCACCGGTGCCACCCTGAGCACGGAAAAGAACTTCGAGTACATTAAAGGGCGCCTTGGGCTCGACGAGGCCGATGAACTCATCCTCGGCTCTCATTTTGATTATCCTGGCTCGGCATTGATCTATGTCCTCGGCAATATCCCTGAGCCGAATGAGCCGGGCTATCAACCCGGGGTGGAGAAAGCCATTAGCGAGATTTGTGGCTCCAGCCAGGGGCGGACGTTGGTTTTATTCACCTCGCACGCTGCCCTGAGAAACACTTTGGCTGCCATCAAAGTCCCGTTAGCGGCAGAGGGCATCCTTGTTCTTGGCCATGGGGTCGATGGCTCACCGAAGCAGCTATTAGAGCTCTTCAAGATCGAGCCCAAAGCTGTGCTCCTGGGCACCTCGAGCTTCTGGGAGGGAGTCGATGTGGTGGGGGAGGCGTTGAGCATCCTCATTATAGCCAGGCTCCCCTTCAACGTCCCCACCGATCCCATCTTTGCCGCCCGCTCTGAGCTATTCTCCGACCCTTTTAGTCAATATACCCTGCCTCAGGCGGCTCTCAGATTTAAGCAGGGATTCGGACGCCTGATCCGCAGCAAGAATGACCGCGGCATCATGGTGGTGCTCGATAGCAGGGTTAAGCATAAATCATATGGCGCTGCCTTCCTCAATTCCCTGCCGCCGTGCACTGTGGTCACTGGCTCGCTACAAGACCTGCCCCGGGCAGTAGCAGTGTGGCTTAAGGGAGGTTCCCATGAACCGAGTCCTTGACTATATAGATAGCCACTGGCAAGAGGCTTTGGCAGACGTGATGCGGCTCTGCCGCCAGCCCAGCATCAGCGCCCAGGGGGTGGGCCTGGAGGAGACCGCCGAGCTTTTGGCTCAGATGATGGCAGAATATGGCGTCCCTTGCCAAATCCTACCCAGCAAAGGATATCCCGTGGTCTATGGCGAGCTCCGCGGCGATTCCCCAACCACCATACTCTTCTATAACCACTATGATGTCCAGCCCCCGGAGCCAGTGGAACTGTGGAGCTCACCCCCTTTTGAACCCACAGTCTCCGAGGCTAAGCTGCGGGGTCGGGGCGTCTCAGACAACAAAGGGAACATCGTCGCTCGGCTGTTAGCCATCAAAGCCTTCAGCCAGGTTCGAGGGCGACCACCGGTTTCAGTCAAGTTCTTAATCGAAGGCGAGGAGGAGATCGGGAGTCTCAATCTCCCTGCCTTTGTTGCCCAGAACCGTCAGCTTCTCGCCGCCGATGCCTGCATCTGGGAAGGGGGCGAGGTAAACTGGAAAGGGCAGCCTCTGATTACCCTCGGGCTCAAGGGAATCCTCTATGTGGAGCTCGAGGCTCGCGGTGCCCAGCGTGATGTCCACTCCTCGATGGCCACCATCGTGCCCAATCCCGCCTGGAGATTGGTTTGGGCCCTTGCTTCGCTCAAGGATTGGGAAGAGAACATCCTCATCCCGGGCTTCTATGATGAGGTTCAAGCCCCAACTGAGCAGGAAATCGAGGCCGTCCAAGCTATGCCCTCGGAAGAGGAGGAGCTCAAGCAGGGCCTGGGATTGGAGCACTTTGTCAAGGGTGTCAGCGGCTTTGAGCTCAAGTATCGCCATCTTTTCCAGCCCACCTGCAATATCTGCGGCATCGCCGCCGGTTACACCGGAGCGGGGTCAAAGACAGTGCTCCCCTGCCAAGCCAAAGCCAAGCTGGACTTCCGCCTGGTGCCCAAGCAACGCAGCGAGGATATCCTGAACAAGCTGAGGCAACATCTCGATAGCCATGGCTTTTCCGATATCACCATTGAATTCACCGAGGCAGAGGACCCGGCACGGACTCCACTCAGCTCCCCCTTCGTTGCCATTGTTTGCGATGCCGCCAGAGAGGTTTATGGCACCGAGCCTGTGATCGTGCCCACCTCTGCCGGGACCGGGCCTATTGCTTCCTTCACCGAGACCCTTGGCCTCCCCACCGCCCACGCGGGTGTGGAATACCCTGATTCCAGAGCCCATGCCCCGGATGAGAATATCAGGCTCGAGGATTTTATTAAGGGGATTAAGTATATCGCCGCCATCTTAGAGCGATGCAGCAAGCTCAAGGCTTAACTATTTCCCTTTTAGCCTTACTTTGCTAAAATGGCAGCAATTGGTGCCGAGGAAAGGAGAAATGATGTCAGTATTAGATGCCTTTAAGCTGGATGGCCAGGTGGCATTGGTCACCGGTGGCGGGAGAGGTCTGGGCCGGGCGATGGCCGAGGCCATGGCCGAGGCTGGTGCTGATGTTGTGGTGGCCGATTGGCGTGGAGACAAAGCCGAAGAGGCAGCGGAGATGGTCCGCGGGCTGGGGCGGCGCGGGTTAGCCATCAATGCCGATGTGTCAAAGGAGGCCGATGTAAAAAGAGTGTTCGACAACATCATGGCCGAGTTTGGGCGATTGGATATCGCCATCGCCAATGCTGGCATCTCGGCGGAGCCTGAACCGTTCCCGGAAGTGCCAATGGAGAGCTGGCAAGAGGCTATTGACATCGACCTCAGCGGCGTCTTCCTCACCGTCAGGGAGGCAGCCAAGGTCATGATGCCACGAAAGCGGGGCAAGATCATCACCGTCTCCTCTATTCATGGCGGAATAGTCGGACAACTCGAGGGGCGCAAGCCGGGTTATTCCGCTGCCAAAGGAGGCGTTGCCGGCATGACCAAGACACTGGCTATTAATCTGGCCCCCCATGGAATCCAGATCAATTGCATCGCCCCCGGGGCTTTTAGAACGCCAATCGGCAGAGGCGTCTTTCTGGAAAAGGAGCCCGACGAGAAGACAAAGCAGGTCATAGAGGCATTTTTGCGCTTCATCCCACTGCGGCGGATCGGGGAACCACCGGAGATCAAAGGATTGGCACTCCTTTTAGCCTCGTCTGCCTCCGATTATATGACAGGGTGTGTTATTCCAATCGATGGTGGCTATACCGCTTGGTAGGCTCCCTCCTCCTTCATCATGCTATCGAAGATGGTTACTGCCTCCTGGGCAAACTCCGGGTCATTGATATGCATATCCAGCTCTATAACCTTGATCCTTGGCTCGGTATGCCTCTTCAGCGCCTCGATAAATGCCTTGCGCCCCTCCAGATGGTAAAATCTGCCACCTGGTTTGTCATACTCGGAGAAGCCCTGTGTGGGGATGAGCAGCACCGTTGGCCCCACTGCCTTATTCAGCTTTCGCGCCATCGTCTCAGCCACAAGAGCCAGCTCATCGGTGGTCATTGGTATGCCAACGGTCAGCGGGTTATGCCAGAATAACATGCGGTCCTTGAAACGAGAAGGGATTGTTTCCGGCGGTCCATACCAACTCAACCAGTGTGCGGCGCCGGGGGCGACAACTTGAGGAATTCCCCTTTTGCCTATGGCTTCCAGCCTATCCATCCCAAGGTTAGTGTCATACAACTGATTAGCCAGCTCAAAAAAAGCGAAGTCCAAAGCGCCAGCAAGCAGACCTTGCTCCACGTACTGTTCAAATGCACCGCCTCCGATGCCATTGGCGTGGAACACCGCCACCTCATAGCCCTTCGCCTCCAGGAGTGGCTTGATCCAGAACACATATTTACACGCCGAAGAGCCCAGTGTAGTCACGCCAATTAAAGGCTTCTCCGGCGCCCTCTTTTCCTCATAATTTTCCGCCATGCCCACAATAGCCCCGGCTGCGTTCTCAAGCACCCTGTTCGTTATTCGATTCAGACCCCAGATGTCAGCCACGGTTGGCATTACGGTGAGGTCTTTGCCCACCACATGGGGAGACAGGATCGGAAGAAAAGCCACCGTGGACACCATGAGCTTGGGCATGAGCAAGGGCAACGCCTTCATCACCACAATGCCTAAAGATGTGCCCATGGAGCCACCCAAGGCGATTATGCCGTCCAATCCACCGCTGGAGTGTAACTCCTGGACTATCTTTGACGCCCCCTCCGCCATAGTTGCTATCGCCTTGGACTCGTCGCCGAGGGAGATTATCTCCTTTAAGTCCGCCCTCGCCGCCTCAGCTACTTGCTCCCGTGTGATCTCAGCGGGAAATGGGGCTGCCCCGAGGATGCCAGTATCGATGACAGTCGCCTTATAACCTCTTCTCTCTATCAGCTCCTTTAGATATCTGACCTCCTCCCCCTTGGTATCCAGCGTGCCAACAATAGCTATGGTTTTTGTCATCTCTCGCCTTCTCCTCCCTGGTTATTAAACATTATAGCCCGCTACGGATAAGCGAAGCAAGCTGGAAGCGATTGCTCTATTGACCACCGAGCTTTAATCGGATAACATAGTAATAGAAAGGCTTAGCAAATGACCACTTATACCGGCAAGCTGCTGCGAGTGAATCTCAGCACTGGAGCAACCGCGGTGGAACCCATTCCCGAGCAAGTGATAAGGGATTTCATGGGACCGCGCGGAATTGGCATTAAGTACCTTTACGATGAATTGAAGCCTGGGATTGACCCCCTGGGGCCGGAGAATAAATTGTTCATCGGGACCGGAGCGCTCTCTGGCACCTCTGGCCAAGGGTTTAACAGATGGTTGGTAACCACCAAAAGCCCGGCCTCGGGAGCTTGGGCCAAATCCTCATGCGGGGCTGACTTCGGGGCACGGCTCAGGATCGCTGGCCTCGACGCCATAATCATCGAGGGCAAAGCGGAAAAGCCTTGTTATATCTACATCGAAGATCAAAAGGCTGAGATCCTGGATGCGGCGGAGCTCTGGGGATTGAACACTGAGGAAACACAACAGAGGCTGGAGCAAATGCATGGCCCGAAGGTAATAACCGCCTGCATCGGCCCCGCAGGTGAGAAGCTGGGTAAATATGCTGCCATTGTCAGCCACCGGCGTACTGCCGGCCGCTGTGGCACAGGGGCGGTGATGGGAGCCAAGAATCTGAAGGCTGTGACTGTTAATGCCCCGGGAACAGCTGTCCCTCATAACCTGAAGGCTTTCAACGAGGTAATGCGAGAGTTGATTGAAATCTATATAGCTCATCCGCGACGGAAAATATTAACCGAATTCGGCGTTGCCAGTAGCCTGCTCAAATATGGGCGGGATATGCAGTTCTCCCCGGTTCGCAATTTCACGCGAGGGAGGCTGGATGACATTGAGAAGATAGGGGCACCCGAATTCAACAGGTTCAAAATAGGGAACTATGGCTGTTATGGTTGCCTGACCAGATGCGGCCAGATACGCAAGGTGACTGAGGGCCCTTATGCCGGATTCCAAACCGAGGGTCCGGAGTATGAAACCATCTTCTCCTTTGGCTGCGTCCTGTGTAACACCGATCCCGCTTCCATAATAGCAGCAGACGCACTTTGTGACTTCCTTGGCATCGATACCATCAGCGCCGGCGTCTGCATCGCCTTCGCCTGTGAGCTATTCGAGAAAGGTATCATCAGCACCAAGGACACCGATGGCCTTGACCTCACCTGGGGCAACCATCCCGCCTTCGTCAAATTGGTGCAGAAAATCGGCGAAAGAGAAGGGTTTGGCGAGCTACTGGGAGAAGGGGTGAAGCAAGCTGCAGAGCAAATCGGCAACGGGGCTGAGAAATATGCCATGCATGTAAAGGGATTGGAGATACCAGGCTATGAGCCCCGTGCCGTTAAAGGCTATGCCCTCAGCTACGCCGTGTCCACTCTCGGCGCCCAGCACAACTGGGGTCGCCCCACTGATGAGCTCACCAGGACGAGAGACCCGCTTACTGATGAGGGCCACGGGGAGTATATCGTTGCGGTAGCAAAGAAACAAGTTATGAACGATAACGTTTTAGAGTGCGTCTTTGGCAATTCAGGGCTTACCACTGAGGCGCGACATCAGCTCCTAGTAGCTGCCACCGGATTTGAAGAGTTTGGCGACCCAGCTTACGTCGACAGAGTAAGTGAGAGAGTCCTCTGCCTGGAGCGCGCTTTTAACATCCGGGAGGGCTTCAGCCGCAAAGATGACACACTGCCGGAGCGTTTTCTTACCGAACCACTGGAGGACGCAGGTCTGGTTACCGGTGAGATAGTGCGCAATCTCGATGGAATGATCGATGAGTACTATGATGCCGCTGGCTACTCCAGAAACGGCATCCCCACGCCGCAAAAGCTGAAGGAGTTGGGTTTGGAGTATGTGATACCCGATATGGAGAGGTTTATGAAGGGAAAGCAGACCACAGGCAAATTAAGGGGAAAGGTTAAGCGATGAGAATTGGGATAAAGGGTTTTGGTTTCGACCCAGCACAGGCGTTTGGAGATAAGGAAGTCAACCTGAACGCTGAACCTGCCACATTGCAGGCGCTGTTGCAGGAGCTGGCTGAGAAAAATCGAGAGCGAGGCAAGTTTTTCAATCTCCAAAGTGACACGTTCTTTGGAGAATATGAGATACAGGTCAATAGCTGTCCACTCTTCGCCCTGCCTCAAGGATTGAACACGGAACTAAATGATGGTGACGAGGTGCAAATCATAGCTGCGCTGGGGGCTGG
>JAUWZY010000078.1 GCA_030615045.1 Chloroflexota bacterium | reverse complement strand
GGGGCAGCGGTGGCTGCTGCCACCGGTATCTACGCTGTTGAAGTCACCGGGCAGATTGTGGCAAAGCCGGAGTGAGGGCAGGATGTGAAAACACCAGGAGGTGAGTAAATGGCAGAGAAAAAAGAGTATTGGAGATGGCTGGAGACGAGGTGGACCAATCCCGATATAGACCTAGACGGGAAGGAGGGCAAGATCATCACTGCTGGCTGTGATGTCGGCTCGGTGAGCAGCCAGGCAGTGGTCATGGTTGATGGCAAGCTGTACGCCTATAGCAATATGCGCACCGGCTCCGATAGCCCGGACAGTGCCATGAGGGCTATGAACTGGGCCTTAGAGGATACGGGGCTGGCCATAGACGATGTCCGATATTCCATTGGCACCGGCTATGGCCGGGTTAATGTCCCCTTTGCCCAGAGGACGATAACCGAGATCGCCTGCCACGCCCGGGGGGCAAATTTCATGTATGGCCCCACGGTGAAAACGGTGCTCGATATGGGTGGACAAGACTGCAAGGCCATCCATTGTGATGAACGAGGCAAGGTGCTCACCTTTTTGATGAACGATAAGTGCGCTGCGGGCACCGGTCGCGGGATGGAGGTGTTCGCTGACCTTATGGGTGTGTCCATCAACGAGATCGGCGAGCTGTCATTCGATATCGATGAGGAACCACCTCCGGTGACCAGCACGTGCGTCATCTTCGCCAAATCAGAGGCTACAGGAATGCTGAAGAAAGGAGTGCCCAAGAACAAGGTCATCGCTGCTTACTGCTCGGCGATGGCTCACAGGATATACACTTTGCTGGAGCGAATAGGGGTAGAAAAGGATTTCGCCATCACCGGAGGCATTGCCAAGAACGTCGGCGTGACCAGGAGGTTATTCGCCGAACTCGGCCTCGAGTCCCTCACCAGCAAATATGACACCCAGATCGCTGGTGCTATTGGTGCTGCCCTTTTCGCCAAGGCTCTCGTGGAGAGAGAAGCCAAGAAGTGAAGGTGGTAACATATGCGGGCTAACTATGGGTATAAGGATGGCTCAGGGGAATACTTCATCACCATCGACACCGATAAGTGCAATGGCTGTGGCGATTGTGTCCCAGCCTGCCCCTACGGGGTTCTGGGGGTGGGAGAGGACCCCTATGACCCATTCCATGAGGAGCCGGTGGCCTTTGTCACCGAAGCGCAACGGAAAAAGATAAGATATACCTGTGCTTCTTGCAAGCCGTATTTGACCTCCCTTGCCGGGGTCCAAACTGAGGTCTCGCTTAGGGAAATGAAGAATTTGCCCTGTGTCGCCGCTTGTAAGCCTGGGGCTATCACTCACTCTTGGTAACTTCCCTTAGATATGAGACATGGCTGAATTTGAACCAAGGATAATTGCCTTCCTCTGTAATTGGTGCGCTTACCAGGGGGCCGATCTCGCCGGCACATCCCACCTGGAATATCCGCCCAATGTCAGGATTATCCGCCTGATGTGCAGCGGGGCTATCGATCCGGTGTACATCATCAATGCCCTGCTCACCGGAGCCGATGGCGTGCTCATCGGCGGTTGCCACCTTGGCACTTGCCACTATCAGAATGGCAACTACAAGGCTCAGCGCCGGGTGGATATCCTAAGGAACATCCTGCATCAAGTGGGTTTTGCTGAGGATCGGGTGTGGTTGCGCTGGATCGACGCCAGCGAAGGCCAGCTCTTCGCCAGCACGATACGAGAGATGGTAAACGAGTTAAAGGCCAAGGAACCCAATCCGCTGCGGCATCCCTGGGAAGTCTGGCAGGGGTCAAATTGGGGCCCATAGCTTATGGTATTGCCACCGGAGGTGCAATAAGCCATGAAAATAAATACCACCCTCGCTGTAGAAGCAGGCGATATCCTGGGAGCACTGCGACGCTTCCTGGCCGATTTCCTGGAAAAACACATCGTTGATGTATTATTAGTCCCCCAGGAAATCGCCCAAGGGCGTAGCCTGGTTCAAACCTTAGTGCAGGATCCAGCCTACCTGAGCAGAGCCAATCCCCTGTCCCCAGTGATGCCCGTAAACTCCGCTGTCCTGGTCGCGCAACTGACCGTGGATAAACCCCAGCGCAAAGTAGGGGCTGTCCTGCGCTCCTGCGAGATCCGAGCCCTCATTGAACTGGCTAAGCTGAGGCAGGCCAATCTGGAAAACCTGACCATTATCGGCATCGACTGCCTGGGCACCTACGAGGTGGCGGACTACGCCCGCCTGACAGATGAGATGGAAGGCGAGAAGGGGGCACGGGTGGTGGCCGAACTGCAAAGGAGAATAGCAGAGGATGGTGCCGAACCATTCCCCATCCCCCTGCGTCCGGCCTGTCAGATGTGCGAGTTCCCCACCACCGGGGGAGCCGACATCACACTGGGGCTGATCGGGGTTGAGGATGGGATACTGGTCACGCTGGAAAGCGAGCTGGCGGCGAAGTTAGGGCTTACAGAAGGAGAGGCACCGGATCGAGAGAAGGCAATAGCCAAACTGGTGGAGGTCCGCAGCGGGGCGCGAGACCGGGCCTTCGCCGAGTTTCGCCAGCAGACGAAGAGCATAACTGAATTTGCGGACCAGTTTGCCACTTGCATTGGCTGCCACAACTATGCTGTGGCCTGTCCGATCTGCTTTTGCAAGGAGTGCTTTTTCCACACGGCAACCTTTGAGCCCGAGTCAGAGCGTTACTTCCGCTGGGCAGAGCGAGCGGGCGCCCTGCGCATGCCCACGGAGATCCTCCTTTTTCAGTTGACCCGCTTGAATCACATGGTTGCTTCCTGCGTGGGTTGCGGCCTGTGCGAGAGCGCCTGCCCGAGCAAGCTGCCGCTGACGGTCATTTTCCGAGCAGTGGGGGAAGGGGTGCAAAAGATGCTGCGCTATGTCCCGGGCCGCAGCCTGGAGGATGAATTGCCCTTGGCCACCTTCAAAGAGGAAGGATTTCCTGTAGTATAATCAAATTCCAGGAGTTAACATGACAGTGATAAACCCATTTAAGGAAGCAGCGGATGCCATCATAGAGGCTGGTGGTGAGCCCGTCAAATCATGCTATCAATGTGGCCTTTGCACCGGCATCTGTCCCTGGAACCTGGTAAGAAGCTTTTTGACCCAAAGGCTTATCCATCAGGCGCAATTCGGCCTGGTCGACTTGGAAAACGAGGATATATGGCTGTGTGCCACTTGCGGCGCTTGCGTCGAGCGCTGCCCCCGGAACGTGGAGATCATAGATATCATGAGAGCTATCCGCCGCATCGGTGTTCTGGGGGGAGTGACACCCAAGCCACTTAGGACGACGATGACCAGCCTCGGCACAGTGGGCAATCCCTGGGGGGAGGCACAGGAGAAAAGGGCAGATTGGGCTAAGGGGCTGGATGTAAAAATGTTCACCAAGGGCACCGAGTTACTATTCTTCCCCTGCTGTACCCCTGCTTATGACCCCCGGGCGAGAAGGATGGCCATCGCTGGCGCCAAAGTCCTCAAAAAGGCAGGGGTGGATTTCGGCATCTTAGGTCCCGACGAGAGTTGTTGTGGCGAGAGTGCACGCAAAGCGGGAGATGAGGCCTTATTTGAAAGCTTAGCCAAGAATAATATCGAGGCTTTTACCAGAAACGGTGTCAGCAAAATCCTCACCCTCTCCCCTCACTGCTATCACGCCTTTAAGCATGAATATCCCGAGTTTGGGGGCGACTTCGATGTTATTCACTACACCCAATTTCTGGCACAACTCATCGATGAGGGCAAAATAAAGCCAACCAAGGAGCTCAATAAAAAGGTGGCCTACCACGACCCATGTTATCTGGGGCGTCATAATAAGATATATGATGAGCCGCGGAAGATTCTGAACAGCATACCCGGCTTGGAATTGATCGAGCTCCCAGATTCGGGCCCGGATAGCCTGTGCTGTGGTGGCGGCGGGGGGAGGATTTGGATGGAGACCAAGAAGGAGGAGAGGTTCTCCGATATCAGGATACAGCAAGCTATTGAGGTCGGAGCGGAGGTGTTGGCTGTCTCCTGCCCTTACTGTCTGCTCAATTTTGATGACAGCCTGTTAACAATGGAAAAGGGTGATGTCCTCGAAATCAGGGACATCTCGGAATTGCTTCAAGCCGCAATTTAGCAAGCTCAAGGGGGTAATATGGCAAGGATCGGGGTCTACATCTGCCACTGCGGAACAAATATCGCCGCTAC
>JAUWZY010000093.1 GCA_030615045.1 Chloroflexota bacterium | reverse complement strand
CTTCTTCAGCTTTACCGATGACCGTGACGAGCAGGGGCTGAGGATCTACATGGTGATGGGGAAGTTTAATACCCTGTTCCCCGACATGGAGTTCCGGGTGGGGGCTTATGGATACTTCGCCCCGCTAATACTAAATGAGGTGTTTGGATGAAACCGAAGTTCAGCAGGTGGTACTACCTCTTCCCTGGCAATGTCTATGCCTATGGCCCGACTACTGAGTATTTCTCAAATGAGAGAGCGGTCAGGCGGCATATTCAGAGAAGCTGGAGGTTAAAGCACTTACCAAGAGGGTTCCAAGTATGGAGAGCATAGCGGCAGAAAGGGGGTGATGAAGATGGAGCTATTGACAAAGGAGCTGAGGCAGAAGTTCCCGAAATGGGGCACGACGGGGAATAAAGACCCTAAGGATGTGGCGGTGATTTTGAAGTTCTTTGATCCGACGGGGAGCTGGACCTGGTATGCGACTGAGTTTGACGGCAAAGACATATTCTTTGGATTTGTCCGCGGCTTTGAGGATGAGCTGGGCACCTTCAGCCTCTCGGAGTTGAAGAGCGTGAGAGGATCGTTTGGGCTAGGCATTGAAAGGGATTTGCATTTCGGCAAGCACACATTGGCAGAGGTAATGGAGAGAAGGCTGTGACATATACCCTGGACAACAGCTTCGCCCACCATGGATTCACCGTGACCGTGGTGGGATGCGGTGGGACCGGGGCCTTTGTGGCCAATGACTTGTGCCGGCTGCTGCCGCTATACGCCCGATTAGTGCTGGTGGACCACGACCGGGTTGAGGAAAGGAATTTGAGCCGGCAGGACTTCTTAGCGGGAGAGCTGGGGCAGTTCAAGAGCGAGGCGCTGGCCAATAGGCTTGCCCGGAGGTACGAGCGGGCGATAGCCTACAGCATCTCGCCCATAGCAGTGACGCAGATTCATTACCCGGGCTTGATCATCGGCTGCGTGGACAATGGCCCCGCGAGGAGAGACATAGCTCAAAGGTTGAGCAAGAGAAAATCCCTGGGATGGGTCGGGGGCTTCAGCTCGCAGGTGCCCCGAGAGATGCAGAGGGATCCGCAGCTAGAGACCGAGCTCTGGTGGGTGGATGCCGGCAACGGGGAAAACTACGGGCAGATCCTCATCGGCAACGTCGAAGGATATGCCTTTAGCGACGGTGTATGTTACGGCCTCCCCATGCCCACAATACAGAGGCCGGACCTGCTGGCGGAGGTGCCGCAGCGGGCAGACTGCGCGGAGATCGCCGAGCAGGGCCCGACGATAAACCAGACCATAGCCGCCTTAGTGGTGGAAGTGGTGCGCAAGCTCATCGGTGGGAGCTGCTCATGGATGCAGCTCTACATCGATATGGAATCGGGAACGCTTCGCCCTGTCCTCGCCACCCCGGAAGCGGTGGAGAGGATAGCAGGGAAAAAGAGGCGAAAGAAAAGGAGGGATTGTGCAAGAGGAAACCTATATTGACCCGTATGATATCGAGGTCTTAAAGCGGTGGCTAAAGCTGGCGAAGGCACATGGGACAAAGGCTATCAAGATCGTGGCAGGTGAAGAAGCGAACACCTATAAAGTAACAGTTCATCCAGACTACTTATATCCCAGAAAAAAAGGAAAGGGGGTGAGGCAGTGAGGCCAATAGATATGGCCATAACCATCCTCCAGATGACCGATGATGGCGATGACCTGGCCCCAGAACATCTCTACTTGGTCCAGGAAGCCGTCAACGGTCACCTGACCGAACAGGGCGAGATGGCATTCTACCAGCTCTACGACAGTGTGCTTAAGGGATACAAGAAGCCCTGGCTCCATGGTATTGAGCACTTGACCATTGACCATGCGGGCTATGTCTACTGGAAGAGTAAACGGGTGGAGCACTACAACTTCCCCTGGGCGTACTCAGATGATGCACGGGTCCAGACGCTGGAGATAGCAAGGCGCTGCAATATCCTCGAAGGCAGAGGCATCAAGCCGACTACTATCTCCGTCGTCTGGAAATGGGAAGATCAAGAGAAAGGGGGTGAGCTATGAGCGAGGATCTCAAGATCGTCATTTCCCTCAAAGACAGCAAAGCAGCGGTGGGGATCCAGGCGCCCGAATGCGACCCTGTGTTCTCCACGATCGAGGGCGAGCTGCCGACAGTCCTGGAAAGAGTCCCTGGACTGGTGAATGATGCTCGGGTGAGGTGGGGTTTGAACCCACGATACCCTAAGTGCGAGACAAATCTCGAGCCTCCGCGGCCAGCTCCAGCGGCAGCAGCTCCCCGGGCAGCTGCTCGACCAGCTGAAGATCCGGTGAAGCCAAGACTTTTGTAAAAGTCTTTTACGGGGTCGACTTTGAGGAGTGAGGTGGGAATGAAAGAAGAAAGGGGGTGATAAAGATGCAGATGCGAGTAGGGAGGCTAAGAGAAGCCCTGATGCTCCTCCAGCCGGCGGTCCCCAAGAACCCCACCATAAAATCCCTCAGCAACGTGCTGCTCAAGGACGGTGAGGCGTCCGCCACCAATCTCGAGGTGGTCGTCACTCTGGCATTGCCCGAAGTAGAGGGCGAGTGCCTTATTCTCCATCATGCGGTGCTGGACCTGCTGAAGTATGTGCCCGGGGATGAGATGCTGACCATCGAGCCCGAGGACAAGAAGATCCACCTGTCGTGGAGAACCGGGAAGGCGGACTATGATGTGGCCGAAGTAGCGGATTACCCACCGATACCCGGAATCAAGCCAAGGGCAACGGGTGCAGTCGACGGGGATATCCTGGTCAAGGGGCTCACGTCTGTCGCGCAGTACTGTGCCACGGAGACAGATCGGCCAGTGCTCACCTGTGTGATGCTCACATTCGGCGAAGATGGAGCCGAGGCGGCAGCAGCAGATGGCTTCAGGCTGGCCGTCCTGCCCCTGCCCATATCTTTCCCGGCAGCGGAAACAGTGCTTATCCCTGCCACGGCTG
>JAUWZY010000032.1 GCA_030615045.1 Chloroflexota bacterium | reverse complement strand
GCTACCTTGAGGGAGGTTCTAGCTCATAATACGGTGGAAAAGGCGGTCATGGTCGATATCGATGAAGAGGTCATCGATATCTGTCGCCAGCTCCTGCCCTCTTTGCACCAGGGCTCTTTTGATGACAGCCGGCTCAAGCTTCATCACCTCGATGCCCGCAAGTATCTCATCGAGACCGATGAGAAGTTCCACGTCATCATCATCGATTTGCCCGAGCCATTAGAGGAGGGACCAGCCTATCTCCTTTACACTCAAGAGTTCTATCAGGTTGTCAAAGACAGGCTGACCGAAGATGGCGTCATTTCCCTTCAGGCTGGGACCACCTGCCTGGGGCTGACCGCAGGCTTCACCGCAATCAATAACACCCTTAAGACTGTGTTCCCCATAGTGACCCCCTACGAGGCGAACATCCCCTCCTTCGGCGGCACCTGGGGCTTCTCCCTGGCGTCAAAGAAATACGACCCCTTGCAGCTTCCGCCGCAGGAGGTCAACACCAGGATCTCAAATCGGGTTAAGAAAGCTCTCAGGTTCTACGATGGTCATGCCCATCAAGGGCTGTTCTTCATCCCCAAATACCTCAGGGAGGAGCTTCAAAAGGAGAAAAGGGTCATCACCGAGAAAGAGCCGCTATTTATTTAGCAGGGCGAGATGATAGATATTCTCTCCGGGCTTAACCCGGCGCAGCGTGAGGCGGTAGAAGCCGTCCAGGGTCCGGTGCTCATCCTCGCTGGACCGGGGAGCGGCAAGACTCGCGTCATCGCCTATCGCATCGCCTATCTGATCAAGGTCCTGGGCATCAGCCCGCGCCGCGTCATGGCGGTCACCTTCACCAACAAGGCGGCTCGGGAGATGAAGGAGCGGGTGTATGGGCTGCTGGGGCAACGGGTAGAGGAGCTGACTTTAGGCACTTTTCACCGCATCTGTGCCCACATCCTGCGCACCGAGGCATCACACATCGAGCTTGAGCCCAGATTCGTCATCTACGATGAAGAGGACCAGCTTAACCTGATAAAGCGCAGCCTTGAGGAATTGGACCTTGAGCCCAAGTATTATCCGCCCAAAGCATTGAAGTCGGCGATATCATCAGCCAAGGCCAGGCTTTTAGGCCCCGAGGAATATATCCCCGGCCACTACTTCGAAGAGGTAGCAAAGAGGGTCTATCAGCGCTATCAGGAGCTTCTGGCTCAAAGCAACGCCTTAGACTTCGACGACCTCCTGATGAAAGCGGTGCTCCTCTTTCGAGCCCGACCGAAGGTTCTGGCTAAATACCAGTCCCGCTATCTCCACCTTCTCATCGATGAATTTCAGGACACCAACCTGGCCCAATATATCCTGGCCAAACAGATAGCAGAAGAGCACCGCAACATCTGCGTTGTCGGCGACCCGGACCAATCGATATACTCCTGGCGTTTCGCCGACCTGCGCCATATCTTAGAGTTCGAAAAGGACTACCCCGATGTCAAGATAGTATTTTTGGAGCAGAACTATCGCTCCACCAAGACCATCTTGGACGTGGCCAACTATGTCATCTATGCCAATCAGCAGCGCAAGGAGAAAAGGCTCTGGACCGAGAACGAGGTCGGCGCCCCTATCGCCATCGCCCAGACCTATAGCGAACAGGATGAGGCCCAGTTTGTGGTCGGTGAAGTGGAGAAGCTGACCTCAGACGGAGACTTCAGGGCCATGGATTGCGCTGTGATGTATCGCACCAATGCCCAGTCGCGCGTCTTAGAGGAGGCATTCATTCGCTTTGGCATGCCCTATAAACTGGTCGGGGGCACTCGCTTCTACGAGCGGCGTGAGATAAAGGACATCATCTCCTATCTCAGGCTGATCCCCAACCCCGATGACAGCGTCAGCCTGAGCCGAATAATCAACATCCCGGGGCGGGGCATTGGAAACAAGACCGCAGCCGAGCTCATGGCATGGGCAAAACAGCTTGAGGTTCCCCTTTATTCCGCCCTCAAGCTCATTGCCGAGGGCAAAGAGGACAGCCCCTTCAGTCCCCGCCGCGCTCAGGTGCTGACCAGCTTCCTCACCCTGCTCGATGAGCTTATCGAAAGGGGTAATGAGCTGAACATCGTCGAGCTTATCGACTTGTTGCTGCAGCGCACCGGGTATAAAGACTACATCCTGCAAAGCGATGAGGAAAGATGGGAGAATATCCTCGAGCTCCGCACCGTAGCCGATGAATATCGAGACCTCAAGGCCAAAGATAGCCTGGCCTCTTTCTTGGATGGGGTGACCTTGGTCTCCGATGTCGATGGCCTCGATGAAAAGGCCGATGCCGTGACCCTGATCACCCTGCACCAGGCTAAGGGCTTGGAGTTCCCCGTGGTCTTCATCGTGGGCCTGGAGGAGGGGCTTCTGCCTCACTTTAGGTCCCTCTCCGACCCGGAGCAATTGGAGGAGGAGCGGCGGCTGTGCTATGTCGGCATCACCAGAGCCAAGGAGAAGGCCTATCTTATTCATGCCCTCCGCCGCAGCCTGATGGGAGCAAGCGGTCGCAGCCTCCTGTCCCGATTTCTCAACGACATCCCCCTTCACCTGGTGACCTCAACCGGCCTTGGTGAGCAAGCGATTGTCGCCGCTTCCCCCATTCCCCGCGCTGACACTAAGTTGAGGTTCGGGCCCAGCCGAGCTGAATTGAGAGAGCAATCATCCTACCCACGGCTGAGCACGGTCAAAGCGGGAGAGCGGGTGCGCCACTCTATGTTCGGCGAGGGGCTGGTTGTCGGTTGCCTCGCCACCAAGGACGACTATGAGGTCACCATCGCCTTCGACGGCGGCGGGGTCAAGAGGTTCCTCTTGAGCCTCGCTCCGCTGGAAAGAACATCTTGAAATGGTCAGGCTTGACGGTCGAGCGAATGATGAGCTGAGGCCGGTGCACATCACACCGGGATATCTGGCTTTTGCCGAGGACTCGGCGCTCATAGAGCTGGGGCAAACCAGAGTGCTCTGCGCGGTGAGCGTCGAGGAGCGCGTGCCCGCATTTCTCAAGGGCAAGGGCTCGGGCTGGGTCACTGCAGAGTATGGCATGCTGCCTCGAGCCACCATCTCCCGCACCCCGAGGGAGGCGGGAAGGGGTGCCGGCAGAAGTTATGAGATTCAGCGACTCATCGGCCGCTCGCTGCGTGCAGTCACCGAACTCGAGGCTCTCGGGGAACGAACCCTAATAGTGGACTGCGATGTGCTCCAAGCCGATGGCGGCACCAGGACAGCAGCCATCACCGCTGGCTATGTCGCCCTGTATCAGGCTTGCAAGACCTTGATGGAAAGAGAGGAGCTTCGCTCCATGCCACTCAAGAGCGCAGTGGCTGCCATCAGTGTCGGCATCTTCGATGGCGTCCAGATCCTCGACCTCTGCTATGATGAGGATTCTCGTGCCGAGGTCGATTTCAACGTGGTGATGACCGACAAAGGCGAGTTCGTGGAGATCCAGGGCGGCGCTGAGCTCAAGCCCTTCTCCAGGCAAATCATCGACTCCATTCTCGCTCTGGCCGAGAAGGGAATTCAAGAGCTATTCCAGGTTCAAGAAGCAGCCGTTAAAGACAGGCCTCCTTAGAGTTTCACTACCTTAGCGCTATACACATCTGGGAGAGCTAAGATCTGCTGCTGCTGCTCCTCAGGGAGGAACTCATCGAGCGCCAAAATCATCAGCGCCTGCCCCCGCGGCTCGAGTCGGGATAGCTGCATGAAGCTGATATTGATATCGACATTTCCGGTTATCATACCCACAGCCCCAATGAGGCCAGGGCGATCGCGATGGTCGCTGAACAGCCAATAGCCACCGGTGGGCACAATATCTATCCAATAATCATTGACCCGAACGATATGAGATTGCCCCCGCATCATGGTCCCAGCCACTGTGGTCGCCCCGACACTGGTGGTGACCTCCACAGCGATCAGATTGCCGTAGTTCTCACAGACTATGCCCTTTTGCTCCACGATCTTCAAGCCTCGGCTTTGCGCGATTATATTGGCATTGACCAGGTTAACCCGCTCCTCGGTCACCGGCTCCAGAAGCCCGCCGATAACCGCCGCCTTGAGCGCACTCAAATCGTGGTTCGCTATCTCGCCTTCATACTTAATGGTGATGGTGTCCATCTGACCCTCAGCAAGTTGAGCTGCTAACCTGCCCACTTCTGTGGCTGTCTCCAGGAATGGACTGACTACGATGAAGGTTTCCGGTGGCATAAAGGGGATATTGACCGCATATCTCGCTGGCTGCCCTTTGAGCACAGTCAGAATCTGCTCCGCGACATCTACTGCCACATTCCTCTGCGCCTCAGCAGTGGAGGCGCCGAGGTGAGGGGTAGCGATCACTTTCTCGCTCCGAAGCAAGATGTTATCCTTCGCTGGCTCCACAGAGAAGACATCGACGGCGGCACCGGCGACCCTACCCTGCTCAAGGGCCTGGAAAAGGGCCTCTTCATCGATGATGCCACCCCGAGCAACATTGATAATCCGTACCGATGGCTTGACTAATGAAAGCTCCTTGGCCCCGACAAATCCCTTAGTCGTCGCCGTCAACGGAGTATGCACGGTGATAAAATCCGACTGTTGGAAAAGCTGCTCCCAGGAAACCAGCTCCACCCCGAGACTGCGGGCATAGTCCATGGAGACGAAGGGGTCATAGGCTATGATATGCATCTCCAGCCCTTTTGCCCTTCTTGCCACCTCTGAGCCAACCCGGCCTAAGCCGATGATGCCTAAAGTCTTGCCACGAACCTCGGCGCCAACAAGATCGCCACGGCGCCATTCCCCTGATTTGAGTCGAATATGACCCTCCGGGATATGGCGAGCCAAAGCCAGCATCAGGGCTATGGTATGTTCGGCAGCGGAGACGATGTTTCCCCCTGGGGCATTAACCACCACTATGCCGTGTCTGGTTGCCGCCCCGACATCGATATTATCCACACCAACCCCGGCACGCCCAATGACCTGGAGCTTCTCCCCCGCCTCGATAACTTCGGCGTTGACTTTCGTTTCGCTGCGCACCACCAATGCCTCATAATCGCCGATGATGTCCCTAAGCTCATCGGGCTTCAATCCGAACTTGACATCAACATGCTCCTGGGCTCGGAGTATCTCTATCCCCTCGCTGGCAACAGGATCGGTAACCAAAATCTTCATGCCGCTACCCCACTAAGACTTTATTGACCAAGAAATCCTTGACCACATCCAAAACCTCTTCCCGTGAGCATTTGATCCGCCACATCCCTTCAGGAAGATTAAAAATGCCCCATTCCCTGCGGATGCTTTTGCCCACGATGACGACAAAATCACCGGTCTTTGGGTTCTCTAATATCTCCACAATCCCCTTGTTCTTCAAGCCACGAGTCTTCAGCCTATCTCGTACCCTTATTTCCTCGACTTCCATCTCACCCCCTTCAAAAGGACAAGCCAGCCCGAGGGAGGGCACTGCGTAACGCTCCCATTACCTCTTCAATATCATCCTCGGTGACATATCCCAGATGCCCGATGCGAAATATCTTCCCCCGCAACTTGCCCTGCCCCCCAGCAAGGACCATGCCATATTCCTCTCTGAGCAGCCCAAGGAGCTTCCCGGTATCGAGACCATCAGGGGAGTTAATGGCGGTCACCGTATTTGAGGCATATGCTTCATCAGCGAACAGCGAGAGCCCCAACGATTTCACCCCATCACGGGCTCTGTTTCCGACCCTTTGGTGCCGAGCGAAGATATTAGGCAGCCCCTCTTGTGCCATGCTCTCTAAAGAAACAGCCAAAGCATAAAAGGTCGAGACCGCTGGCGTCCATGGGGTCTGCTTCGCCTCGAGGAATTGCTTCGCCTTGCTGAAATCCCAGTAGAAACGAGGCATCTTGGCCTCGGCGTGTGCCTGCCATGCCCTTTCGCCCACGCTGACAAATGACAGCCCCGGCGGCACCATGAAACCCTTCTGTGAGCCAGTGACCACGACATCACAGCCCCAGGCATCAACCGGCAGGTCGATGCAGCCAAGACTGCTGATAGCATCCACCAGAAGCAGCTTTTCATACCTCCTCACCACTCTGCTAATTGCCTCAAGGTCATTTGTCAGCCCGGTAAAAGTCTCATTATGCACCACCAAAACCGCCTTAAGCGAAGGGTCAGCATCCAAAGCACGGGCGACAGCATCAACTTCAACCGCTCGACCCCACTCAAAACTGAGTCGCTGCACATCAGCACCGTAACTCTCGGCGATAGCAGTAAAACGCTCACCAAAGACACCATTGCTCAGTGCCAGCACCCGATCCCCAGGGGATAGTGTGTTGACCACCATAGCCTCCACGCCGCCAGTGCCTGAAGCGGTGAGGATGAAGACATCGCTCTCAGTCTGAAACAACTCCTTGAGCCTGCCGGTTATGTGAACGATTAGCTCTGCAAACTCCTTCCCTCGATGATTGATCATCTGCTTGGTCATTGCCTGGAGCACTGGTTCCGGACAGGGGGTGGGGCCGGGGACGCGCAAGCTCACAGTATCCCTCCTCAGCTGATTTCTATTAAATATACTGGAAAACGAGCATCGGGTCAAGAAATATTATTTATTGCACGGCGGGCTTTTTCCTGCTAAAATTAGCCCGGAATGGTAAACTCCTCGGTCTTAGTCTTGAACCAGAATTACGAGCCGCTTAACATTTGCCAAGCGCGGCGGGCGGTAGTTTTGATGCTCAGGGGTAAGGCTGAGGTTTTAGAGAACGATTCCAGGGAAATTCGAAGCCAGTCGTTCTCCATTCACCTGCCCTCAGTAATTCGCCTCGTCTATCTGATCAAGCGCCCGCAACCGCAGCGGAGGCTGACAAGGCGAGAGATACTTATTCGGGATCGCTATACCTGCCAATACTGTGGCAAGGAAACAAGGGAGCTGACCCTGGATCATGTTATCCCTCGTCATCTCGGCGGCAAGCACGATTGGGACAACGTGGTCAGCGCCTGCAAGGCTTGCAACCACCACAAAGCAGGTCGCAGCCCCAAGGAAGCGGGGATGAAGCTTATTCGCCGTCCCACTCAGCCCCCTCCCGTTAGGTATTATATCGTTTACCCTGTTCAAGCCCATCCCGAATGGGAGAAATATCTGCCTCAGTAGCTTCGCTTGACAATAGGAGAGAAAACAGTTTACAATTATAAATTGCCACTGACCTTTCGGCAGTGAGCAGACAGCTTTAAATCAAAAAGACCGCTTGGATCGGCAACGACCGAGACGGCAAATATGTAGGGGGTTCACAGAGCCTTCTCGGCGCAGCTGAGAAGGCTCTGTCCTTCTGCGGTATGTATAACGCCATCACCGATGTCCGAGGGATAAAGGTCGGTCACTGGACCGATAGGGAGGCAGCCACCGGCTGCATCGTGATTCTGTGCGAGACGGGGGCAGTGGCTGGGGTTGATGTTCGGGGCTCGGCGCCGGGAACCCGGGAAACCGACCTGCTAAACCCGATCAATCTGGTAGAGAAGGTTCACGCCATTCTTCTCAGCGGGGGCAGTGCCTTTGGTCTCGATGCTGCTGGGGGCGTGATGCGATACTTGGAGGAAAGGGACTATGGCCATGAGACAATGGTGGGCAAGGTGCCCCTTGTCCCTGCCGCTATCATCTTCGACCTGCCTATAGGCAGTGCCAAGATAAGGCCAGGCGCCGAATAGGGCTACCAGGCATGCCTGGCGGCGACAAGCGGAAAGGTTGCCGAGGGCACGGTGGGAACTGGAACAGGGGCTCTGGTGGGCAAGGCCTTAGGGGCGGAACAAGCTACTAAAAGCGGCATCGGGACAGCAAGTCAGAGATTCGGCGACGATATCATTGTCGGCGCCATCGTCGCCGTCAATGCCGTAGGCGATGTCGTTGACCCTGAGACAGGAAGAATCATCGCCGGCCCCCGCCGCCCCGATGATTCCGGTTTCCTCGATACCTCAGAGATTTGGAAAAGCGGGCAAGGGCTCCGGCAGATTGGCGTCAGCAACACCACCATAGGGGTGGTGGCCACCAATGCCCGGCTGAGTAAGCCAGAAGTGACTAAGGTAGCTCAGATGGCCCACGATGGGCTGGCGCGGGCTATCCGCCCCGTGCACACCATGTTCGATGGCGACACCATCTTTGCCCTCTCGTTTGGGGATAAGCAAGCTGATGTCACCGTGGTCGGGCTCGTCGCAGCTGAGGTGATAGCTCGAGCGATAGTCAGGGCGGTAACTCAAGCCCAGGGCCTCTGTGGGATGCCTGCTGTCGCCGAATTAAAGGGGAAGTGATGCCTAAACTGGGTTTTATCGGTGCCGGAACCGTGGGCACGGCTTTAGCCATAAGGCTCAGTGCCAAAGGATATCCGGTGGTGGCTGTTGCCAGCAGGAGCAAGCTTTCCACGGAAAGGCTGGCCGGCGCAGTCCCGGGCTGCCAACCATTTGACCATAAGCAAAAGGTGGCCGATGCCGCTGAGCTTATCTTCATCACCACATCGGATGATGCCATCGCTCGAGTGGCCGCTGAGGTAAGCTGGCACCCGGAGCAAGGGGTTGTCCATTGCAGCAACGCTGATTCCCTGGACATCCTGGAGCCAGCAAGAAAAGCCGGAGCTCAGGTCAACAGCTTCCAC
>JAUWZY010000021.1 GCA_030615045.1 Chloroflexota bacterium | reverse complement strand
GCAACAAGCTGGCCAAAGTATTGTTCGAGGAGATACTAGTCGAGGACAACAAAGTCGTGGCGGTGAAGCCACGACCCGAACTGGAGCCGTTCTTCAAGCTATCCTATGAGTGTCACGCAAAAGATATTGCATGCGACCCCGAAGGGATTTGAACCCTTGATCTCCAGCGTGACAGGCTGGTGTGTTAGTCCACTACACTACGGGGCCGTTGACCAAAATTGTATCAGGGGGGGTGTTAGCCTGTCAAGGCGTTGCTTCACCCTTGGTGAACAATAGGCCCTCAGGGCCGAGGCCGATGATAATGCTGTCGCCCTCTTTAACCTCGCCTTGTAGTATCTTCTTGGATAGCGGGTTCTCCACCAGCCGCTGGATGGCTCTGCGCAACGGCCGAGCCCCATACATGGGATCAAAGCCTTGCTTTGCCAGCCAGACCTTGGCTTCTTCAGCAAGAGTGAGTTCTATTTTCCGCGCTGAAAGGCGTCCCTGCACCTCTTTCAGCATCAGGTCAACGATTTGTTTTATCTCCTCCTCAGTCAGCGGCTCGAAGATGATAACCTCATCGATCCTATTCAAGAACTCAGGGCGGAATGTCTGCTTTAGGGCGCTATCAATAGCACTCTTTAGCCGCTGGGAGTCGATTTTTGTTTCCCCGCGGTGAAAGCCCATAGCCTGGCGCTGAAACTCCTGAGTGCCCAAGTTTGAGGTCATGATGACCACCGTGTTCTTGAAATCAACAGTCCTGCCATGGCCATCGGTTAGCCGCCCATCCTCCAAGATTTGAAGCAAGATGTTGAATACATCAGGGTGTGCCTTTTCCACCTCATCCAGTAGGATCACCTTGTAAGGGCGGCGACGCACCGCCTCGGTCAGCTGTCCTCCCTCTTCATAGCCGATATATCCCGGAGAAGCGCCGATAAGGCGTGATACAGTGTGCTTCTCCATATATTCCGACATATCGAGGCGAATCATGGCCTCTTCCTCATCGAAGAGGAACTGGGCCAGAGCCCGGCCCAGCTCGGTCTTGCCCACCCCGGTGGGACCGAGGAAGACGAAGCTGCCAATGGGCCTTTTGGGGTCTTTTAGCCCGGCGCGAGCTCTTCTAATGGCATCGGAGACCGCGGAAATAGCTGCTTCCTGACCGATGACCCGCTGATGGAGCCCCTGTTCCATATGAACCAGCTTCTCCATCTCTCCCTCAAGCATGCGACTTACCGGGATGCCTGTCCATTTGGAGACCAGCTCCGCGATATCCTCCTCATCCACCACCCCATTGATCTTCTTTTCCTCAAGCCATTTGTTTTTCTGCGCCTGATACTCAGCCTCTAATTTGAGCCGCTCCATTTTCAGGTTAGCGGCGCGCTCATGATCACGCCGCTGTGATGCCGCTTCCTCCTCATTGACCAGGTGTTGTAGCTGTTGCTCCAAGGCTTTGACCTCTGAGGGGGCGCCCTCAGCATCAATGCGGTGTTTGGCCGCTGCCTCATCGATAAGGTCAATGGCCTTGTCGGGTAGGAAACGGTCCTGAATATAGCGGTGGCTCAGTTTGGCCGCAGCGACCAAGGCGGAATCGGCAATTTCCATCTTATGGTGGGCCTCGTATCTGGGACGCAACCCGCGCAGCATCTCTATGGTGGCCTCGACGCTGGGCTCACCGATATACACCGGCTGAAAGCGGCGCTCCAGGGCGGCATCCTTTTCCACATGTTGCCGATATTCATCGAGGGTGGTGGCACCTACACACTGAAGCTCACCCCGAGAGAGCGCTGGCTTGAGCATATTCGAGGCGTTGATAGCTCCCTCAGCGGCGCCAGCACCGACCACATTGTGCAGCTCATCGATGAAAACCACGAACTCCCCCTGCGCCTGGCGGATCTCGTCCATCACTGCCTTAAGCCGCTCCTCGAACTCACCGCGGAACTTGCTCCCGGCAACCATGCCGGGGAGGTCAAGGGCGATGACCCTCTTCCCTCTTAATGAGTCAGGTATGTCGTCGGCAGCGATCTTCTGCGCCAGGCCTTCAACGATGGCTGTCTTGCCCACACCGGCCTCGCCGATGATCACCGGGTTATTCTTAGTCCGCCTGGTCAAGACCTGCATCACCCTTCTTATCTCATCATCGCGGCCGATCACCGGGTCCAGCTTTCCCTGGCGCGCCATCTCGGTAAGGTCTCGGCTATATTTCTCCAGGGCACGATATTTAGCCTCGGCTCTGGAGTCGGTAACCCTGTGGCCACCGCGAATATCCTGAAGGGCATGGTAGACCTTCTCCTGATCGATGCCGAAGTCGCCCAGGATCTTAGCTGCTTCCCCCTGGCGCTCCATAGCCATGGCGATAAGCAGATGCTCGCTGCCGATAAACTCGTCCTTGAGCCTATCTGATTCGGCGGCGGCATTTTGCAGCAGCTGCATAATGCGCGGGGTGGCATAGATCTGCTGACCCTCGTAAGCCATCTTCGGGCTTCGGGTCAATGCCTCCTCCACCCTGCGCCGCACATCTTCGGACTCGACCCCAAGCTTGTTCAAGATATCGGCGGTTAAGCCACCCTCATGTTGCAGCAGGGCGAGGAGAATATGTTCCACATCCCACTGGCTATGGTGATATTGGCGCACAAGCTCCTGGGAAGCAGCCAGCACCTCCTGTGCCTGTTCGGTGAATTTATCAGGTCTCATCATAGCGCACCTCTTCCCTCACTCAGTCTTTCCTATCTCCGATTCCAACTGATGTATCCGCTGTTCCATCTCGGCCATGCGCTCGGCCAAGCGCAGGATGACCTCGACTCCAGCTAAATTAACCCCGAGGTCATTCATCAAGCTCTTGACCCGGCGCACTCTCTCGATATCACTCATGGAATAGAGGCGGATGTTACCCTGAGAGCGTGATGGCTCGATCAGGCCCATCCTCTCATAGTACCTCAGGGTCTGGGCGTGGACGCCGATCATCCTAGCCGCGACGCTTATCACATAGCGTGGTTCCTGATCTTCGTTTTCCATAACACCTCACCTCATGCCTTGTGGCCGCGAATGTTCCGCAGCTCCTTGAAAATCTCCTTCTCCCTCTGGCTCAGTTTGGCGGGCAACACAACATGGACCTTGGCCAAGAGGTCACCCTTACCGGGTTTATTCAGGCGTGGCATGCCCTGCCCTGCCAGGCGAAACACCCTTCCGTTCTGGGTCTCGGGAGGTATCTTCAAGGCTAACTTCCCCTTAATGGCCGGGACTTCAGCCTCGCCACCGAGGATGGCATCGGCCAGGGGGAGCGAGACGTCAACATAGAGGTCATCGTCCTTGCGCTGAAAGCGCTGGTGCGGCTTCACCGAGATCACCAAATAGACTTCGTCCCCAGCTTCCCTGCCCGGTATACGTATCTTGGAGCCATTATCGACCCCGGGCGGGATCTTAACCTCCAGGCGGCGGCCGTCGATGTCAATCACTCTGGTGCTGCCATGGTATGCCTCTTCCAAGGAAACCTCGAGCGGGGATTCCAGCTTTCGACCGCGCCTGGGACGGGCGCCGGCCTGCCTGAAGCTGGAGTCGTGCAGGATGCTATCGAAGATGTCACCGAGGTCGCCGAAGTCGAAGGCAACCCTCCCCCGGCCGAAATCCTGAGACGGCCGCCCCCGCCAGCCGGCTTGGGCAAACTGGTCAGCGTATTGCCTTTGAGCACCAAACTGGTCATATTTGCGCCGCTTCTCAGCGTTGGAGAGGACCTCGTAGGCCTCGTTTATCTCCTTGAATTTGGCCTCGGCCGATTTATCCCCCGGGTTGACATCAGGGTGATATTTGCGCGCCAGCCTGCGGTAGGCCTGCTTTATCTCCTTCTCCGAGGCATTCCTCTTGACACCCAAAACCTGATAGTAATCCCTGCCAGCCATGTCCTATCGCCTCTATCCTATTATCTATTATATTTCCTTATAATGGTTTTGTCAAGATACTTAGCAATATTTTTTATAGAATTTTGACACTGATTTTTAAATATGCTATAATTCATAACCACGAGGCGAATAAGAAGCCCAGCCTTATCTCAGCTGCTTGACGGGTGACACCGGAGAGCATATAATGAATGAAAGCGCAGCCAAAGCGAAATGAGGAAAGCTGAGGAAGAGGGGCCAGGGATATCCAGCATCGCTAAGGTAGGCATCCAGACCACAGGCTGTAAGCTGAACCAGGCAGAGAGCGAAAGTTTGGCGCGAAGGTTCCTCGAGGCTGGATATCAGATCGTGCCGCCCGATGCCAACCCCGATGTTTATCTGCTCAACACCTGCACCGTAACCCACATCGCCGACCGCAAGTGTCGTCATCTTTTGCGGCTGACCCATCGCCAGAACCCGAAGGCCATTATTGTGGTCACCGGCTGCTACGCCCAAAGGGCTGCCCAAGAACTGAGCCAAATTGAAGGTGTCACTCTCATCGTCGGCAATGAGGATAAGGAGCGATTGCTGGATATCATCGAGGCTGAGATAGTCGGCCTCAGTCCAAGCAGCCAAGCCAGTCCATGGCCTCAGCTTCGCACTCGCGCTTCGCTCAAGATCCAGGATGGGTGCAGCGAGCCCTGCTCTTACTGCATCGTGCCTCGGGTTCGGGGCCGAGAGCGCGATGTCCCTCCGGACCAGATACTGGCCGAAGTCAAGGCCAGGGTCGCTGAAGGATATAAAGAGGTTATATTGACCGGAACCAGAATCGGAGGCTATAAAGGAGATGGAGGGCTTGGGGGATTGGTGAACCGAATCCTCTGCCAAACCGGGGTGCAAAGGCTGAGGCTATCGTCACTGCAACCCCAGGATTTATCGCCGTCATTCATCCAACTCTGGAATGATAGTCGGCTCTGCCGCCATCTCCATCTCCCGCTTCAGAGCGGCTGCGATACGGTGCTGCAGCGGATGAGACGGAGCTATTCCATTGCCGACTATGAGCGGGCGGTGAATATGGCTCGGGAGCTGATCCCAGAGTTAGCAGTGACCACAGATGTCATGGTTGGCTTCCCCGGGGAAAGCGAGGAGGAATTCGAAACCAGTTATCGCTTCTGCGAGCGGATTGGCTTCGCCAGCTTACACATCTTCCCCTACTCAGCGCGCCCGGGCACTGTGGCAGCCAGAATGGCACACAAGGTTCAACCAGGGACCAAGAAAAAGCGAAGTCAGCTAATGCTCCATCTGGCGCAACAAAGCGCCCAATCCTTTCGCAGCAAGTTCCTGGGCCGGAGCTTAGCTGTGCTCTGGGAGGAGGAGAAAGGGGATGGCATTTGGATTGGGCTTAGCGATAATTACATCCGGGTGTTCACCGAAAGCGTGGAGCAGCTACGCAATCGGTTGCTGCCAGTGAGGTTGACCCAGGAGCACGACTCCGGCCTCTGGGGCAGCATCGAGGACGATGGCAGCCATTAAAGGAGTGTGATCAACGATGTGGGACGGCATCAATATCTTATATCTGATACTTTTCTTCCTTTGCCTTTTGCTCTCTGCCTTCTTCTCCAGCTCGGAAGTAGCCTTTATCTCGCTGCAGAAGATTCGACTGCGCCATATGATGCATACCGGCATTGCCGGCGCTGAGCAGGTGGTCAAGATAACGGAACGCCCTGAGCGGTTGCTAACCACCATCCTTTTGGGCAATAATTTGGTTAATACTGCAGCCGCTGCTCTGGGGACAGTGATTGTTATCGCGCTCTTAGGTTCAGGAGGAAGCAGTGTGCTCATTGCCACCATCGCCGTAACCTTTCTGCTCCTGGTGTTCAGCGAGATCGCGCCCAAAACCGTGGCTACCCGAATAGGAGAGCGATTGGCCTTTCTCTACCTGCGCCCAATGCAAGTGTTGACCTGGATCCTGCTCCCGATAACCGCCGTGCTCGCCTGGATGGCAAGCGGGCTGGCCCGAATCATCGGGGGCAAGCCGGTAGCTCGAGGGCTGGTAAGCGAGGAGGAGATCAGGACCATGATTTCAGTGGGGCGCGAGGAGGGGGCGGTGGAAGAGGTTGAGGCGGAAATGGCAGAGCGAGTTTTCCGCTTCGGCGACCGCGAAGTCCACGAGGTGATGACCCCTCGTCCCGATATCATCTGGCTGGAAAAGGGAACCAAGCTCGATGAATTCCTCACCATCTATGCCCAGGCACCTCATTCCCGCTTCCCCGTCTATGAGGAGACCGTGGATAACATCGCTGGCATTCTCCAGATAAAAGATGTCCTCTTAGCACAGGCTGAGGGCTCAATGGATAAGGAGAGCTCGGTCACCGAGTTAGCCCGCCCCACCCACTTCGTCCCCGAGAGCAAACCCATCGGGGAGCTATTCGCTGAGATGCAGGCGACAGGAAACCAAACCGCGATCATAGTCGACGAGTACGGAGGTACTGCTGGGCTGGTCACCCTGGAGCAGTTAGCAGAGGAGATCGTAGGCAGCTTGGGGGATGAGCTGACCAGGGTGAAGAAAAAGTTCGAGGCTATCGACATCAATACCTTCCAGATCGATGGCGGCATGAGGCTGGAGCAAGCTAATGAGGAGCTGGACTTGGGACTGCCTGAGGGCGATTATGAAACAGTGGCCGGCTTTGTTCTCAGCCTATTGGGTCATATCCCCAAAGAAGGGGAGCAGCTCAAATACCACGAGTTAGCGCTGACAATTACGGAGATGAAAGGGGTCAAGATCGAGAAGCTCCTGGTGACAAAGGGTTGATATGCAGCGATTGCGTGTGAAATTCGGCCGTGGTCAGGAATTAGAGTACATCTCCCACCTGGATCTGATGCGCCTTTGGGAGCGGGCGCTGCGCCGTGCCGGCATGCCCATCACTTATTCCCAAGGATTTAATCCCCGCCCCCGGCTCTCCATCGCTGCTCCCCTGCCCATCGGGGTCACCAGTGAAGGGGAACTGATCGACATCTTTCTGGAACGGCGAGCCTCCCTATCCTTCTTCACCAAGGCGGTGGCTGCCCAACAGCCCCCTGGCATCGAAATCTTGGATGTCAAGGAGATATGGCCCAACTTGCCCTCGCTCCAATCCCAGGTTCGCTATGCCGAGTATCGAGTTGAGATAGAGAGCGACCGGGAGCTAAAAGAGGTGCAGCTTGCCATCCACTCCTTACTCGGCAGGGAGCACCTGCCCTGGCAACATATCCGCGATAAGCAGGTGCGAAAATATGACCTCAGGGCTTTAATTCATGACCTCTGGCTTGAGGATTGGCACGGCACCAGATGCACTTTGGGGATGAGGCTGCGCACCGATAGCGAAGGCGCGGGCAGGCCGGAGCAGGTGACCCTGGCCCTCGGCTTCCCACAACAGTTCCAATCCATTCACCGCACCAAGCTGATCTTGGCTGGATAAGCAAGGTAAGAAAGGTAAGATATGATGAGGCTTATTCTGGTCCGGCACTGCCAAACCGACCGCAACCAGCAGAGGCGAATGCAGGGGCATAGCCCTATCGAGCTGAATGCTGCCGGCAGAAAGGAAGCAGAGGCATTGGCTCTGGCGCTGAGAGAGGAAAAGATCGAGGCCATCTATAGCAGCCCATTGAGGCGGAGCATGGAAACAACCCAGGCTATAAATCACTTCCACCAGTTAGCCGTCGAGAGCGAGGATGGATTGAAGGAGTTCGATATCGGCGACTTGGATGGGCTGACGATTGAGGAGATGAAGAGCCAATATAGCTCCTTTTGGCAGGAATGGACAAGCGGTGAGCCGGGCTCGGCAAAGTGTCCCCATGGTGAGTCCCTCGGCGAGGCTCAGCAGCGAGCTTGGGGCACGATCCAAGAGATAAAAAGGCGACATTGCCAACAGGCGGCCATTGCCGTTACTCACTATTTCGTTATCGTGAGCGTCATCTGTAAAGCGCTAAGTATCGACCTCTCTCATACGAGAAGGTTCAGGGCGCTCAAAACCGGCGCCATAAGCATCCTTGACTTCAGGGATGAGGGAACCACCCTGACGCTATTCAACGATACCTGCCACCTGCCGAGGGAAACATGAGGCCCCCGTTGCCAAAGCGAGTTTTGCGTTCCATCGAGGAGCACAGCCTTATCGACGAAGCGGCGACCTTGCTGGTTGGGGTCTCGGGAGGGCCTGATTCAGTCTGTTTGCTTCATGCTCTGCTCCAGATGAAGGATAGGCTTGGCCTCAAGCTCCATGTGGCCCATCTCAATCACCTGCTGCGGGGAGCGGAATCAGATGCCGATGCTGAGTATGTTTCCCAGCTGGCCCGGCATCTCGGCGTTGCGGCGACTATAGAAAGGCGCGATATAAGGGCCTATCGAGCCGAGCGGCGCTGCTCCCTTGAGGAAGCAGCGCGGGAGGTCCGTTATAACTTCTTCGCCGAGGTGGCACAAGCTATAGTAGCCGATACCGTGGCCGTGGGCCATAACGCCGACGACCAGATCGAGACCATCCTCATGCATCTGGTCCGTGGCAGCGGGCTCTCCGGCCTTCGCGGCATGCAGCCGCTCACCATATGGCGCTCAGCCAGTGGCTTCCCGCTCAGGGTAATAAGACCTCTGCTTGAGGTCGGCCGCGAGGAGACCGAGTCCTATTGCGCTGCTCAGGGGCTTGCCCCGCGATGGGATTCCTCCAACCGCCTGCCGGCTTACCTGCGCAATCGAATTCGCTTCGAGCTCATCCCCCTGCTTCAACAGTACAATCCCAATATCAGGGCTACCCTGCTTCGCATCGCCCATGCTGCCAGCGCGGAGCACGATTTCTGGCAAACGGAAGTGTCACAACTCTGGGGCAACATAGTCAGCGAGCAGCCCGATGGCATAGCCATCGATAATAAAGCTTTTTCCACCCTCCCCCCAGCCCTTAAGCGACACCTGCTTCGTTCCACGCTCCAACATCTGCTCGGGGACCTGGATGAGGTGAAGTCCCTTCATATCGAAAGCCTGATGAAGGCCTTGGCTAAGCCTGCGGGCAAGAGGCTTTCCCTGCCTCGAGGTCTGAGCTTTTACGGTGATTACCGCTACTCTGTGATAACAAGAGAGGCTGCCACGTGTTCCTTTCCCGTTTTGAGCGGCGAGCATCGGCTCAATATCCCGGGCGAGACTACCCTCCCCGGATGGCAGGTGACGGCAAGCTTCCTTGAGTGTCGCCCCGGGGAGGGCACTGAGCATGATTTTCGGGCCTATCTCGACTTGGATGCCACCGGACGAGAGCTATTCGTCCGCGGGCGCAGGCCCGGCGACAGGTTTCAACCCCTGGGCCTGGCTGAGCCAAAGAAGCTCCAGGATTTCATGGTCGATGCCAAGATCCCTCGTTCCTGGCGAGGCCGAGTCCCTCTCGTCTGCTCAGCACAGCACATCATCTGGGTTGTGGGCTGGCGCATCGACCATCGCGCTCGGGTTTCACCTGAGACCGAGTGCATCCTGTTTCTTGAGTTCAAAAAACTTGACTCCATTTAAGGATTCGCGTATAATTTAACAAAAGGCTCTCCGAGTTGCTGGGCCTAAAGGCGAGCCCATGGACAGCAACCGGTGAACGGTGTTGGGGAAAACCCCAGCGCCCCCCAGTCTTGGAAAGGAGAGCATGGTGAATATAACGTAATTGGTGAGCACCTCGCTTCTGAGGTGCTTTTTCTATTCCCGAAAGGAGAACGAATATGGGAAAACTGCGCCTATTGCGGCTTCCAAGCAGCATGACCACGGTCTTCATCATCCTCGGGGCTCTGATACTCCTTTTCATTCTCGTGCCGCTGATGAAGATGGTGTTCTCTTCCAGCCCGGGGACGCTATTCAGTACCTTGATGGAGAGTGAAGTCTGGACTTCCATCATGCTCACCATGTATGCTGGCCTTGTGGCTACTATAGCGGGTCTGATCCTCGGCGTTCCCTTAGCCTATCTCTTGGCTCGGCGCGAGTTTCGCGGAAAGCGTTTATTAGAGGGGCTCATCGACGTCCCCATCGTTATCCCACACTCCGCAGCCGGCATCGCCCTCCTCTTTGTCTTCGGGCAGAGCTTCTTCTTAGGCCGGATATTCAACAGTCTGGGGATTGGCTTTATCGATACTGTTGCCGGGGTTGTCATCGCCATGATGTTTGTCAGCATCCCGTTCCTCATCGATTCAGCCAAGGAGGGGTTCAAGGCGGTGGATCCCAGGCTGGAGAAGGTGTCTCGGACATTAGGCGCCTCACCCTGGCAGTCTTTTTTCCACATCTCCCTGCCCCTGGCCTGGAGGAGCATCTTCGCCGGTTCGGTGATGATGTGGGCTCGGGGGGTGAGTGAGTTCGGCGCCGTGCTCATCATCGCCTATCATGTGCCTTTCCTCGGCCATTATCCCACGGTAGCACCTATCTTAGTCGCCGAGCGCTTTGAGTCATTTGGGCTGGACTCTGCTCTACCAGTGGCGGTGCTCATCATCCTGATCTCCCTCGTTGCCTTCATCGTGCTCAGGACAATAGCCTATAAAGGAACAAAGGCATGATAGCGATTAAGAAGCTGCGGGTTGCTCTGGGCAGTTTCCTGCTCGAGGACATCGACCTTGAAGTAGAGCAAGGCGAGTATTTCATCATCCTCGGACCCACAGGGGCTGGAAAGACGGTGCTCCTGGAGGCTATCGCCGGAATTCACCCCATCGTCCAGGGTGAGGTGTGGATCGGGGATCGGGAGGTGGCCAGGCTCAATCCCGAGAAGAGAGGCATCGGGATTGTGTATCAGGATCAGGTTCTATTCCCGCATCTCTCCGCGGAGAAAAACATCGCCTTTGGCCTCAAAATGAACAAGCACCCAAAGCAAGAGATAAAGGCCAAGGTGGAAGCAATGGTGGAGATGCTGGGCATCGGCCATCTCCTGGAGCGAAAGCCGGAGACCTTGAGCGGGGGTGAGAAACAGAAGGTAGCGCTGGCTCGGGCTCTGGTCACCGAGCCCAAGGTTCTACTCCTCGATGAGCCGCTGAGCGCTCTTGACCTCGAGACCAGAGAGCAGATGCAGCGGGAGCTAATGGAGATGCACCGCCGGGTTGG
>JAUWZY010000082.1 GCA_030615045.1 Chloroflexota bacterium | reverse complement strand
AAAGAGGGCACTGCTGTCTTTTTACAGAAGAGGAGACCTACCTTTAAGGGGCTAGGAACCCATTATATCGTTCAAGGCTTGCACTACTGCTTGAGCAAACTCGGGCGTCTCGAAGTCGGCATCTATCTCTCTAATCTCGATATCAGGACTTAGCTTTTTTCTCAATTCCTCAGTAAATGCCCTATCTATCTCCGGCTCATAGAGCTCTGTCCCTCTGGGGTCTACCGATGACCAGCCACCGAGTGGGATCAAGAACTTCACCGGACCACGCGCTTTGTTCAATTTATCAGCCATGGCATCTGCCACCATGACCATCTCATCCTGGGATAACTTGACAAAGGCGCGCAAAGCATCGAGGTCATAAATCTTGCGTGAATAATACTCTGGCTTATATTTACTCTTAATTGGACTCCCCCAATTCACGCCACCTGGAGCAATGACCTGTGGTATCCCTGCCTTACCAGCAGCCTCCAGCCTTGTCGGACCTGCCGCCCTATCGAATTTAAGCAGCTCCTCGCCCACACCCCCTGGAGCAAGGTCAACTACGGCGCCGAAGACATCTTCCCTCTCTATCATCTCCTCCATAGCCCTATCGCCAATGCCTGCGGCGGAGAAACCGATAACCTGGTATCCCTGTTCCTCAAGCTGATTTGTTACCAGTGTGGTACACTTTTCAGTGGGACGAAATGTGGTCAGCGCAATTAACGGCTTTTCACCCGCTCCGAGAGCTGATACCGGAGACTTGATATTAGCCTCCGCCATTCCACAAACGGCCTTGGCAGCTCGCGATATAGCATTTCTCACCAGATCATTGAGCCCTATAATCTCTGCTACCGAGTGCATCAGCGTTATGTCGGCAGTCTCTATGTACCTGGCAGCTAATCCCCTTAGTGACGCCGTGCTGGAGAGGGCAAACTTGGGCACACCGAAGGGGAGCGATTTCATAATGCTGGTTCCCATTTGAGTGCCGGTGGCGCCACCTATGCTTATGATTCCGTCCATGCTGCCTGCTTGGCGCAACTCGTCGACCTTTTTTATCGCGCCCCCTATCATGATCTGCATTAGCTTTGCTCTGTCGGTTATGAGCGCAAATTCCTCAGGTTTGTGACCGGCAGCAGATATAAGCTCCTCGCGAGTGATATCGGCGGCTATCCCCGGCTTGTCCCTCATGCCGATATCCACTAACACTGGCTTATATCCCTCCGCCTCTATCTCACGACGCAGGAATTCCGTTTCCAGCCACTTGGTATCCAGTGTTGCTACAACAACTATTACCCTACTCATATCATCTCCCCCCGATGAAGTTAATCACATGGTCAAAAATCAAGCGTTGATATGCGCTAACAGGAATGGCCGCCGAAAAACAGTGTTTTTCGGCGGCCTCCCATTTTTGCTAACCGATATCGTTATACCTTGCCCTCTGCATTGAGCTTATCAGCTACCCACTGCCGCATCAGCTTCTTATCGACCTTGCTCTCAGACACTACCGGAAGTGCATCCAGTATCTCCAGTCGCTCCGGGAATTTGTACATGGCGATTTTCTTACTCTTTAGATATTCCACCATCTCATCAAAGGTGAACTCCTCGCCTTTCTTGGGCACGACAAAGGCGCATGCCTTCTCCCCCATTATCTTGTCAGGCATGGCCACAACCGCCGCCGCGTTCACCTTTGGGTGTGTAGTAAGAAAGCCTTCGATCTCCCCGGGATAGATATTCTGACCGCCGCGGATTATGATATCCTTTTGCCGGCCCACTATTCTCAAGTATCCGTCTTCATCCTGCACCACCAGGTCGCCGGGGCAGGCCCAGCCTTCGGCGTCAAAAGCTTCGCTCATCGTCTTCTCCAGATCCCTGTAATAGCCCGCGGGGGCGCTTGGGCTTCTGAAGTAAAGGAGGCCAACCCCCCCCTGCTTCACCTCTTTCCCAGATTCATCCAATATCTTCGTCTCGTTTCCCGCCGGTGGCTTGCCCACTGTCAGGCGCCTGATCTCCTTGGAAGCAGTTATCGGCATCCCCGATACTGAACCTGTATCCTGGGTGCCGTAGGTGCTCAAGACCGGGCAGCCAAGCCTTTCCTCAGCCTCATCGGCCAGAGCCGGCGCCAGGGGTCCTCCAGAGGTGCGGATAAAGCGCATCGATGAGAGGTCATATTTTTCCACCGGTAGCTGGAGTATTCTGGCTAAATGGGTGGGCACAACAGCGATCACAGTAGCCCTCTCCTTCTCCATAAACTCGAGGGCGTTCTCCGGCGTCCACTCATAAAGCAAGGCGGTTTTAGCTCCCACCATTGGAGCGCAAAAGTAGGTAGGCGTGCCGCCTGGCGCACCGGCAGTTGGGGCGATGGCAACAATGGTATCATCGGCATTGAGTTGCCAGTTCTCGATGTGAGGTCTTGATGCCCGGATGGCGCGGGCGGCGATTGTCTGCTCGATGATCTTGGGCAGCCCGGTGGTGCCGGTGGTGGTGGCGAGGAAGCCGACCTCCCTTATGGCATCTATTCTCCTATCGGCAAGCTCTTCAATGGAGTATTCCTTCTCATAGGGATGCTCCATTATCTTGTTGAGCGAGACAGCGTCCGCGGGGACATCATCGCCGGCGACGATGATATGCTTCAGGTGGGGCAATTCGGGTTGAACCTCCTTCACCATCTGGTAGAAATCGAAATCTCGATATACTTTAAGGACAACAGCACCTGCTGCCTCTGTCTGACCTGCGAGCCACTTCACCTCGGCGTGGCGGAAGGTAATCATCTCGGTTAAAGCGATGATGCCCGCTTTCTCACAGGCAACGCGGACTAAGAACTGCTCCACACAGTTGGGCAGTTGTATCAACAAGGTGTCATCCTTCTTCAGCCCCAGTTCCTTAGCCAGGGCAAGAGCAATCCGATCTATTTTTTGCTTCGCCTCGGCCCAGGTTAACCTCTTTCCCGTTGAGTCCACCAAAGCCTCTTTATCGGGGCGCTCTTTGGCATTTTTCTCCCAATAATCAGACAGGGTTTCCTGGGTCCAATACCCCTCTTTTATATACTTTCCCGCCAGTTTCTCGTCAAACCTCACCGTCTTCATAATTCCTACCCCCTCATTATTAACTAGATGAAGCGAGCTAGCTATTCAAGCCCATACTCTTTCCATTTGGCCTCTACTTTGGCCACCATATCCTTATCCAGATGGGTTACGATGGGCTTCCTCTTCCATTCGAAAGGTATGGTAGCGTCAAGTAAAAGCTTGGAGCCCATGTCTCTGTTTTCAACATATACCCCAGGATCCAGCGGGCCACCGCGGGTCCTGTGCACGATCTGAACGCTGCGCTCGGGGTCGGTGCGCATACTTATCGCCCACCATACCTTGGACAGGTCATGAGGAGGTATGTCCTCATCAACCACTATGATGATCTTCAAGCGATAGTGACCGCTGGTAGAGCCGGCGACGGCAGTCAATACCTGTGTCGAGTGTCCGGGATACATCTGCTTTACCGAGACAATAGCTGTCACTCTGCCACCACTCTCGGGCAAAACATGGACAGACTGGATATCCGGGATCCTCATATCCTTGAGGTCAGACCATATTGATGCCGCAACCTGGAGCGCACCGGACATATGGCTGTCGGCAATGGGCAGACCAGTGGTAGTGATCCAGAATATGGGATTGTTTCGATGCAAGATGCGTTTACACTCAAAGACAGGCTTGGGGAATTCCTCCCCTGCTGCCGCAGAGTAATAGCCGGTATACTCACCGAAAGGTCCCTCTTCCCTGAAACTGGCGCGGTCTGAGTTTATTTCACCCTCGAGGACGATCTCCGCATGTGCCGGGATCAGAAGGCCGTTGAAATCGCTCTTAATGACCTCCATTGGTGCCCCGAGCACCCCTCCTGTCAGATCATA
>JAUWZY010000074.1 GCA_030615045.1 Chloroflexota bacterium | reverse complement strand
CCCAAAAGCGAAGATCGAGGTAGGTAAGAAAGGCATCTACGAGAGCACCTTTACCCTGATTGAGGGGTGTGTTGGCATATTAGACTATGATTTCGAGGTGTTCGGTGAGGAAAAGAGCATAAGCGAGCTCGTGGTAAAGGTCTATGGCAAGAAGGAAGATGATATAAGAATAGCAGAGAAAATCCATCTCAATGGTGTAGAAGCTAAGGGTTTGGCAAAAAGCCGCCTGGTGCTGAATGACCGGGCAAAGGCAGTGGTGATGGGTGAGACATATGGTAATGCCCCTTTTGCTCGAGGGCATGTCGATTGCATCGAGATCGTTAATGGAGCGGAGGCAATAGCTAAGGCGATCCCGGTGGTATCGGTAACGGATGAGCAGGCGAAGGTTACCCACGAGGCTGCTATCGGAAGCATCGACAAAAGACAACTGCAGACATTGATGGCCCGTGGGCTCAGTGAAGAAAAGGCAATCGATGTCATTGTAAAGGGGATACTGAAATGAACGAATTCGTCCCCGTTGTCATACTGATCACTACCAGCATAGGCGAGGAAGCTGAGAGGATAGCAAATAAATTGCTCACGCAGAGAAAAGCCGCTTATATCAATATCATACCAAAGGTGCGCTCGCTTTTCTGGTGGAAAGGCGAGCTCGACTCCGCCGACGAAGCCGTTCTAATTGTTAAAACCAAAGCATCCTTAGTTGACCAAATCGTGAGCTTGGTCAAAGAGGCTCATAGCTACGAAGTCCCTGAGGTCATCGCCTTGCCCCTCATAGGCGGCAATCGGGATTACTTGAACTGGATGAGCGATGAGCTCGGGGATTAGGTTCTATACTGGGGTTTTGACATAGCTGGAGGCAATTGATATACTGCTGACTACGAAATGATAACTGTGCAGCTAAATGGCTCCGAGGTCCAAGGTCGCCCTGGGATGACCATCCTCGAGCTGGCCCAAGAAAACGGAATCGATATCCCAACGCTCTGCTATCGCTCGGAGCTAAACCCTATCGGCGCTTGCCGCATCTGTAGTGTCGAGGTCGAAGGAGCGAGAACATTAGTTGCCTCCTGTCACACGCCAATCGCGCCCGGCATGGCAATCCACACCCACTCACCCAAGGTTCTCCAAGCCCGTAAATCGATCGTCGAACTCCTGTTAGCCAGCCACCCTGATGCTTGCCTTGTTTGTGATAAAGCCAACCTTTGTGAGTTGCGCAAGCTCGCCGCCGATTTAGGAGTCGGGCTACCCAGATTCAGGATAAGAAAGCGCTATTATCCATTGGAGGATGTCAGTCCCTACATTGTCCGTGATCTGACCAAATGCATTCTCTGCCAAAGGTGCGTAAGGGCCTGCCGCGAGATCAAAAAACAAGATGTCTTCGCCATCGCCTACAGGGGCTTTGACTCTAAAGTAGTAGTTGACCAAGACCAGCCACTGGATAAAGAGGTTTGCCGTGATTGTGACGTTTGTATTTCCTTTTGCCCGGTAGGGGCGCTGACCAAGCGAGAAGAAGCATTGGTACCGAAAAAGGGTATCCCCCTTATCATGAAGGGCTGAGATGGCGGATAAATCACTGCCGCAACTACTTGCCAGCTACAGGGAACGTAAGCATCTGCTCGCTCTGTTGAAAGAGATACAGGAGGTATATGGTTATCTCCCCGGTGAGTTCATCCCCGAAATCGCGCGAAGTCTGGGCCTCCCTGTTGCTGAGGTATATGGGGTGGGCACCTTCTATTCTTTTCTCTCCGCCAGGCTTCAGGGCAGAAATGTGATTAGGGTTTGTAAGAGTGCTCCCTGCTGGCTCAAAAACTGTGAGCTCATCGTCGAAACGCTGAAGAGGGAGCTTGGCATCGGACCAGGCGAAACGACCCGGGACGGAAGGTTCTCTCTGCAATTGACTAACTGCATTGGCGCTTGTGACCAAGCTCCGGCGATGATGATAAACGATACCACTTATGTCGATTTAACGCCGGAGAAAATCCCGGAGATTCTAGGTGGTTATAAGTAGCAAGAGCTTACGGAGCGTATTCCGTGCCTGAGAAGAGAATCGTCTTAAAAAACTGTGGCGTCATTGACCCAAGGGATATAAATACATATCTGGGCCAAGATGGCTTCAAAGCCCTGGCTAAAGCCCGCACTGAGCTGACCCCGGAGCAGGTGATCGCCGAGATTAAGGGCTCAGGGCTCCGTGGTCGGGGCGGGGCTGGATTCCCCGCTGGCCTTAAGTGGGAGTTGGCGCGTAACGCTCCTGGGACTGAGAAATATGTTATCTGTAACGCCGATGAGGGTGAGGTAGGCACGTTCAAGGACCGCTATATTTTAGGGCGGGACCCATTCAGCCTTATCGAGGCAATGGCCATAGCAGGGTACGCCATTGGATCTCAGACAGGCTACATCTATTTGCGCGCCGAATACTATTATCTGCTCAACTTGCTGCAGAATGCTATCGCTCAGGCTCAGGAAGGGGGCTTTCTAAAAGGACTTGTCATCGAGATTTGCGAAGGAGCCGGTTTCTATGTCTGCGGTGAGGAGACGGCACTGATGGATTCCATCGAGGGCAGGAGGGGGGAAGTCCGCTTCAGGCCTCCGTTCCCACCTACGCAAGGTCTTTGGGGCAAGCCAACCATCATCAATAACGTCGAGACCTTGATCAACATCCCACAGATAATCCTGAACGGAGCCGAATGGTTCAATCACATTGGGACCGAGCGCAGCAAGGGCACCAAGGTCTTCTCCATAAGCGGCGATGTCGAGAGACCTGGGGTCTATGAACTGGTTATGGGGAGTCCGCTAAGGGAATTGGTCGAGGAGCTGGCCTTGGCCCGAGATGTCAAGCTGGTTCAAGTAGGTGGTGCTGCCGGAAGAGTCCTCCCCTACCAAGAGATCGATACCCCGCTTGCCTTTGAGACGGTATTGGGTGCCGGGGCCGTTATCGTTTTCAATGAGAGTAGAGACGTGATTGACATTGTGTTCCGAACTATGGAATTCTTTGCCGAGGAGTGCTGTGGCAAATGCACCCCCTGCCGATTGGGGACTGAGGCCATGATCGAGATCTTGGCCAAATTCGTCCAAGGAAGCGGGAGCAAAGAGGACCTCACTGTATTGGAAGACACAGCTCGAATGATGCAGCTTACCTCCCTTTGTGGCCTGGGGCAGACCGCTCCCAATGCGGTGGTAGATACTTTGCAATATTTCCCAGACCTCTACCAAGCCAGAATCTCCAAGAGCGAGGTACCATGATGAAGACAATCACTGAGCAGAAACCGTTTGAGGAAATCGAGCAGATCTTGAATGGGGCGGAAAAGATCTATTTGATCGGGTGTGGCACCTGCGCCACCATGTGCCATACCGGTGGCAAAACAGAAGTACTGGAAATGAGAGACAAGCTCACTGAGATGGGCAAAGAGGTTAGCGGCTGGATGGTGATCCCGACAGCCTGCGATGAGCTGACCAGGGAGGTCATTAGTGAGGTTAGTGAAGCTGTTGGGCAAGCGGATTGCATCTTGGCTCTGACCTGCGCCTTCGGCGTCCAGACCATCACCCGCTACACAGATAAAATGGTATACCCGGCGCTAAACACCCTATTCATCGGAATAGAAGAGGTCCCGGCTCATTTCTCCGAGCTTTGCACCCAATGCGGCAACTGTCTATTAGGGAGAACAGCTGGCATCTGCCCCCTCACCGCCTGCCCCAAGGGACTGGTTAACGGCCCCTGTGGTGGCTATCAGCACGGGATGTGCGAGGTCGATCCCAATCGGGAATGTGCCTGGGTGCAGATCTATAATCGCCTGGAAAAGGCAGGGCAATTGGAAAAGCTCTCCGCGTTACAACCGTTAAAGGATTACTCCAAAATGGCTCATCCCCGCCGCATCGAGGTGAAGATAACTTAGAGCCCGGCAGCGTCGAGCACCGCGGGCACATGCTTTTCCCAGCCAATGGGCATAATGTGCACCCCCTGACAGAGGTGCTTCAAGTCCTTGATCAGGCGGGCTGCGATCTCGATGCTTTTCTGCCGCTTGTTTTCAGCCTTATCCATCTCCTCGATCACGCTATCAGGCACATGCACGCCGGCGATGTTCTTATTCATGAACCTTGCCATGCCTGCCGACTTCAAAAGGATGAGCCCCACTAACACCGGCACATTGAAATGCCTCACCCTGCTCATGAAACTTTCAAACTGCTCCGGCTCGTAGACAGCCAGAGTCTGGAAAATTTGGGCACCAGCCGTGATCTTCTTCTCCATCTTCAGGATCTGTGGTTCTAAGGGATC
>JAUWZY010000004.1 GCA_030615045.1 Chloroflexota bacterium | reverse complement strand
CCTGGGAACACAATGAGGAAATGCCTCGCATCCCTTGGGGTTGGCAGCTGGGTGGTGCTGGACAGGGGACCAATCAGCACTGGGAGCAGAAGGACGGCAAGCCTCGCATCCCCTGGGGCTGGGAGCTGGGGCGGTTTGCGTAGGCGGGCTTCCGCCATTTCCATCCTCTGGAAGAACTCCTACGCGAGCTGCTAACGACTTATGAACAAGGGTCTGGGCAAGAAATTCCTGCTGCTTATCGCGGTGCTGGTGCTGGCACTGACAGGTACAGGGATTGCCTATGCTCTCACCGTCCACACTTTGCCGCAAACAAAGCTATCTCCCTCACAGGGTTGGGTGGCGGTCACCCAGGCACAATTCCAGGAAGGGGTGATAAATCAGGTTGATATCTCCGGTTGGCCCTATAGAAAGCCTGTTACCATAACTAATAGCGGGGCGGCCCTAACCGATTATCAAGTAAAGGTAGATGTGCCCTACGATCCTCATATGCAAGAGGACTTCGATGATATTCGCTTCGCCGATGGCAATGGCAATTCGCTATCACACTGGAGAGAAAGTTATACCGCGAGCACCTCTGCGGTGTTTTGGGTCAAGGTGCCCTCCATCCCCACCGGCAATTCCACCATCTATATGCATTATGGGGACGAGAGTGCCAGCAGCACCAGCGATGGCGAGGCCACCTTTGTCTTCTTCGATGATTTCGAGAGTGGCAACCTGAATAAATGGACCGTGGTCACTGACACTTTCTGGACCATCGCCACAGACCAGAAACGCTCGGGAACATACTCCCTGAAAGCCGGCTCCACCTCAACGAGCAATAAATACATTGTGGCCACGGGGGTCGATGAATCGGATTTAGTTTATGACTCCTGGTGGTATGCCACTGCTACTACGCCGGATATTGCCTCACAGCTCCGTGCCCAAAATACCACCCCATATAATGACTACCACATCAACTGGGAGGGCCAGTGATCAATTGCTAAGTATGTCAATAGCACATGGACAAGGCTGAACGCAGTTTCAGGGACGTTACCTCAGAATACATGGTTTAAGGCCACCATTCTCATCAAGGGAAGCCCGGGACAAATGAAGTTCCTGTTAGATGATGTTCAGATCAATCCAGTATCTGGCTGGGTCGATGTGGGCACAGACCACACTTCTGGAACAGTGGGGCAGAGGGCATGGACGGCTAATAACGACTGGTGGATAGATGATGTCAGGGCGCGCAAATACGCCGACCCGGAGCCAACTGCAACCATAGGGGCTGAGGAGGAGCTTTCCCTGTGTAAGGTCGAGCTGGTGGTAAAAAGTGACTGGTATGACACCAGTTGGAGTTACAGGAAAAAGATAACCACCAACCACACAAAGATTGCTGGCAACTTAACCGACTTCCCCCTCTTGGTAAGCCTAGTTTCCGACAGCGATTTAGCCTCCGATGCCCAAAACGATGGCGATGATATTCTGTTTACTAAATCAGACGGCACAACAAAGCTGGCCCACGAGATAGAAAAGTTTAATGGCACCACCGGAGAATTGGTGACTTGGGTCAGAGTCGCCTCTTTATCCTCCAGCACTGATACTGAAATCTATATGTATTACGGCAATGCTACCTGCGGTAGCCAGCAAAATGCTACTGGCGTTTGGGATAGCAACTTCAAGATGGTGCAGCATTTGCAGGAAACCGACATCGATGGAGGGTCTGGGGACATAAAGGACAGCACATCAAACGGAAATAATGGAACAACATTAGGAATGGACTCAGCTGACCAAGTAGCAGGGAAGATTGATGGGAGTTTAGATTTTGATGGGATTAATGATTATATTAACACAACGAGTAACGAGTCCAAGACAGCCAGCAACATCACTTGGGAGGTTTGGTTCAAAGCGGATTTGACAACAGGCTCACACCACATACTGTGGGAAGGTCCAGCGAGCCAAAACGGGTGGGGTGAGCCCGGTGTCGCCAGTTCTCACGAGATGCACTTAACCATTGGTCGCATGAGTACAGCTAATTTATTAGACTTCTTCTACGGTTATGAGTACACATCGGGTAATTGGGTACCAGCGGTTGAGATTCAGACGAGCTTCTCGGACACCACAAGCTGGCACTACGCTGTTGTGGTGCTGACAGGTGCAGGCTCATCACCAGCAGGAGAGCTGTTCTTAGATGGGGTTTCTCAAGGAAATGACACGGGAATCGAGACCGATAGAAGTGGTTGGGACACCAACCTTCGAATCGGCAGATGCGGAGCGGCACAAAGATACCTTGACGGGATAGCTGATGAAGTCCGCATCTCAAACATAGCCAGAAGTGCAGCATGGATTAAGACCTGCTACAACAATCAGAATTCTACTTCAACATTCTATTCTTTAGATTCAGAGGAAACTGCGTGGTATGACACCAGTTGGAGTTACAGGAAGAAGATAACCATTAACTCTTCACAGGTTGAAGCAGATTTAGATAACTTCCCAGTTTTAATCAATACGATAGACGACGATTTCAAACATGTTGCCAAGAGTGATGGTGGGGATATCAGATTCACTAAGTCGGATGGTATATCAGAGATTCCGCGGGGGATAGAGTATTTCAACAAGTCAGCAGGTGAATTAGTGGCTTGGGTGAAGGTCGATGTTAAAGGCGGTAGCGATGTAGATATTTACGTTTACTACGGGAACCCTGATGCAAGTGAGCCTGCAGCAAACAGCACTTATGGCTCGGAGAAAGTCTGGGATGGTAACTTCAAGATGGTGCAGCATCTGCAAGAAGACCCCACCGATCCCAATCCAGCGTTTAAGGACTCAACTTCAAACGACAATGATGGAAGCAATTGGGGTTCGATGACCTCTTCTGACCAAGTAATAGGTCAAATTGACGGTTCCATAGACTTTGATGGGATTAATGATCGTATCTATTTAGGTAGTATAGGAACGTTATCAAATAATACTTTCTCGATTTCAGTATGGGTTAAAGTTCCTAATGCGTGGCCTAGGCAAGAAATGGTATGGGGAGCAATTACGGGTACCTCGGATGAGAGGTTTAGATTCGAAGTTTATGATACTTGGATCAATTTCCACGACGATTATAATATGGATACCTGGACTAGTAGTGGAACAATTGAGGCAGATAAATGGTATCATGTTGTAGCTACTTATGATTATCCAAATCAAAAAGCGTCCATATATCTGAATGGAGAGTTTAAAGCAAGTGATACCTCCTTTAGTCAGGCGTCGAACGCTTTGGGTGCTCTTCAAATAGGTTCAAGAGATGGTGCTTATTATATTAACGGCACACTCGACGAAGTCCGCATTTCCAATAGCGCAGCAAGCGCAGACTGGATTAAGACCTGCTATAACAACCAAGGTGACCCTTCAACATTTTATTCTTTAGGTTCAGAGCAATACGTAGCCTCAGGCACCATCGCCTCCAAGGTCTATGATACCGGCGAGGCGGGAGCAAGCTGGGACTGGCTGAGCTGGAACGGAACGGTTGAAGCAGGTGTCACCGACATCACCTTTGAGGTCAGGGCATCCGATACTGCATTCGCCAAAGATAATGCCACCTTGCCATGACAGCCTGCCTCTGCCCTGCCCATAACGGGCAGATATCAGCAGTGGCGGGCGACTTTGACCACCTCGGATACCAGCGTGACCCCTGTTCTACATGAAGTGAGGGTTCTATATTCTTAGTATTGCTATAGGCGGGCATCCCTCAGCTTGGCGATGAGAGTTTCGCATTGGTCCCCAATGGGATCGTCGCCGAAACATACTCTCGTCTGCTCCAATCCGCTGGCTACGACAAGAGCGAAAAGATAATGGTGGAAGCCATCGGCGATCGATACTATGAGTTCCACCTTGCTGCGCACAAAAGCGATAAATAGTGAAAGTGCGAAAATTACCGAAAAAATTGGATTAGCGATAAATAATGAGAGTGCGAAAATCACTGACACATTTCGATTTATGTTAAGAAACTGTTGCCAATTTTAACGATCTTTGATAATCTTTAATTGAAACCAAAATAATCCATTGTAAGGGAGCGACGAAGCAGAGTCTGTAGTTGGTTGCTTGGGCTCTGTGGAGCAGTAGCGAAACCGACCTTACGAGGTCGGTTTATTTTGTGCGCCAAAATGGCGGCTGATGCTAAGTATCGTGGGGACAAGTGCCTTACATAAAAGACGCTGATTTCGTGCGGGTGACGGAGCTAACCCAATTGATGAAGGAGCTTGGCGAGAAGGCAAACCATCCATCGATACCTGATATTGCAGATAGAATGCTGAAAATCATGGCAGACTATCGGGGACGGTTAGCCTCTCATAGCATATTGCACAATCCTCAAACGAGGAAGGAAAGCGGAATTAAGGATTGAACACAACGCTTTTAGCCGATTGTCTTGGCAGCGCCATAATAACCAAACTTTAACAATTGAAGAAGATATATTAAGGGAGCGATGAAGCAGAGCCAGAAGTTGGCCGCTTAGGCTCTGTGGAGCGAGTAGCGAAACCGACCTTACTCAAAGGTCGGTTTTTTTGGTATATGAAACAGGGAAAGAGAGCAGGGCATGTCTAAGCTTGTGTCGCTATGCCTGAGGTCGCCAGGCGATAAGGCAAACCTAAAAGGAGCGGAGAAAACAGATTGAGAAAGATATTACTCCCCATAGTGGCGCTGATCTTGGCGCTGGCATTGGCGCTATCGATTGCGATGCCAGCCATGGCGCAAAGTGCATCCGCTTGGACCGATAAGCGGGATTTCGCCCCAGACTGGGGTAAACGGGCGCCATCGATGGCGCAAAGTGCATCCGTTTGGACCGATAAACCGGATTACGCCCCGGGGGAGGTGGTAACTATCTCCGGTAGCGGCTTCCTGGCGAATGCAGAGGTCGCTGTCGCCGTCGAAAGGCCGGATGGCGTGACGGATACAGTCGCCCCCGCACCGGTAACCGATGATACGGGGTATTTCACCTGCACCTACCAGCTGGATGGAATAGAGGGAACATACACCGTAACTGCGACTGATGGAACTAACACCGCCACAACAACCTTTACTGATAACGATAGTGGCTATATCTATGCACTGCAGGGGGATGGTAAAAAGGATGGACAAAAGGGGTTTTGGAGATACGACATCGGCAACGATAACTGGACAGCTATGAATGATACCCCATTAGACGTCGAGCATGGCGGTGCCCTTGTCTATGCCGGCACCTACATCTATGCGCTGCGGGGCGATAAAGCAAGGAACTTCTGGAGATATGACATCGGCAACGATACCTGGCTAGCTATGAATTAGACCCCAGCAGACGTGGAGGAGGGTGGCGCCCTTACCTTTGACGGCACCTATATCTATGCGCTGCAAGGGGATAATACGGCCAACTTCTGGAGATATGATATCGCCAGCGATATCTGGACAGCTATGAATCAGACCGGGGCCTCTGTGAAGGCGGGTGCTGCCCTTATCTTTAACGGCACCTACATCTATGCGCTGCAGGGGAATTCTGCAACTGCAAGGGGGTTTTGGAGATATCAAATCGCCAGCGATACCTGGACAGCTATGAATCAGACCCCAAGTAATGTGAATGCTGGCGGTGCCCTTGTCTATGACGGCACCTACATCTATGCACTGCGGGGGAGCAATCAGTACGACTTCTGGAGATATGACATCGCCAGCGATAACTGGACAGCTCTGAATCAGACCCCAGAGGGTGTGAATGCGGGTGGTGCCCTTACCTATGACGGCACCTATATCTATGCACTGGCGGGGGATTCTCCGGGCAAACCGGGCCCAGTTAAGCGGAAGTTTTGGAGATATGACATCGCCAACGATACCTGGATATCCAGGGCAGATACCCTATGAGATGTAGGATGGGGTGGCGCACTGTGCTATCCGCTTGCTGCCGAAACCCTGCCGCTGGTCAACGTTATCTTCCCACCGCCCAACGGGCTGAACGGCTGGTTCATAACCTCGCCGGTTAACGGCACTGTCACCGCCACCGACTCCTCGAATGTGACGGCGATTCATGTCACCGGTGCTATACTTAGCGGTGTCATAAGCTTGAACACAACCAGTGCCAGCGGCAATCTCACCGTGTCTGGTGAGGGCATCCATAACATTGTCGCCACGGCGACTAACGGGGCAAACAACACCGGTGCCGCACCCGGCTCTAACAATACCGCCACAGTCAAGATTGACACCGTCGCACCGACCCTGGAGAAGCTCCTGACCGGAAACCTAGTTAATGGCGTGTTCACCACCAATGTGACCGTGAACCTCACCGGTGCCGATGCCACCTCAGGGCTCAACAGGGTGCAGTACAATCTCAACGACGCCGGATGGACGAACTACACCGGGCCCTTCGACATCACCACCGATGGGAGCTATACCCTGCAGCACAGGGCCTACGACAATGCCGGCAACGAGTATGTGCTGGCCAACCAGACCATCACCATCGATAAGGAGCCGCCACCACCACCACCACAACCTACTCGGTTTCGCCCGTCCTTCAATAATCATTCACGGTACGGCGGTTTGCGCGACTTTCTAAACCTCCGATGGCTTGGCCGCGCTGGCTTTTGACCGTAGCCGCTCCATATCAGCGCAACATAGCATGGCTCGGCTGAAAAAGCCGAGCCATGCTGCAAGATTAGACGATAAGATAAATGGGAAGACTATAGGCGGGCATCCCTCAGCTTACCTGTGAGCAGCGGCACCACCTGAAACAGGTCGCCGACAATGCCATAGGTGGCTACCTCGAAGATCGGCGCATTGGCGTCTTCATTGATGGCTACGATAACATCCGAGGTCTGCATCCCGGCCAGGTGCTGAGCAGCCCCGGAGATGCCACAGGCGATATAAAGCTTGGGGCACACTGTCTTCCCCGTCTGACCGATTTGATGCGGATATGGTATCCAGCCATCGTCTACCGGGGGACGAGAGGAAGCGAGTGCTGCGCCCAGAACATCGGCCAGCTCCGCCAATAGCTGGAAATTCTCCGCTTCTCCCAGCCCACGACCGCCGGCAACAATGACATCTGCATCCTCAAGCTTGACCCTCTCGCTGAGGTCGGCAACGAAATGAAGCAATTTCGTCCTCGAGGTCACGGCTTCCCGATCAAAGTCCACCCGTATTATCTCTCCCCGCCGTTTTTCATCGGGCACACCCTTCCTGAACACATGAGGTCGCACCGTAGCCATCTGAGGTCTCCTCGTCTGGCAGGTGATGGTGGCCATGATGTTGCCGCCGAAGGTGGGGCGCGTCTGCAACAGGAGTCTGCTCTTCTCATCTATCTCCAGAGCGGTGCAGTCGGCGGTGAGCCCGGTCTCCAAGATAGCAGCTACCCGGGGAATAAAGGAGCGACCGAGCGAGGTAGCAGGGGCAAGGAGTATCTCGGGCTCATGTTCAGAGATCAGGGAAGCGAGCCTCCCAGCATATAAATCCTCCTGGCAATCGGCGAAAACAGGGTCATCCGCCAGATAGACCTTGTCGGCGCCGTAGTGAATCAGCTCTTCAAGACCTGCCACATCATGACCAAAGCATACCGCACACAGCTCAGTGCCCAAGGTATTCGCTAACTCTCGCCCCTTGGCTAAAAGCTCATAGGCTGCGCTTTTCAGCTGGCCATCCCGCTGTTCGGCGAAGACCCAGACGCCACGAAAGCGGTCGCTTGGCGCCGCTTTTTCCTCCACCTCGATGATTATGGCGTCATATTCGCACGCCTCCTGGTAGGCGCCGCAGAGGGTGCAGCCCTCCCCGACCTGCGCCTTATCAGCCACAACCTCAATCAGGCCGAAGGGGCAAGCGGGGATACAAAGACCACAGCCGTTGCATTTATCAGGGTCGATGTGGATGGCCACGCTTTTCCTCTCTGCTTAGACCGTCTTTGCCTGTCTCAGCTTATCCACAAGCTCCTCTACTTGCTGCTCCAGGCTGCCCTGAAGCAGCTCGCCGCGGCGGGTCCTCTGCGGGCGGAAGATGCCAATCACTCGAGTGGGGGAGCCGAGAAGTCCAACCTTTTCCATCGGGACTCCGAGGCCCTGGGCAGTCCAGATCGGTATCTGGGCGCTCCTCGCCTTGGCCATGCCGCGAAGGGAAGGCAGGCGAGGCACGTTTATCTCCTTGACTACAGTTATCACCCCGGGCAGCGACATCTCAATCACCTCATAGCCCTCTTCGATCATTCGCCTGACCCGCATACGGCCGTCTTTTATCTCCTCGATCTTGCTCACATAGGCGACAAAGGGTATCCCTAAGTTCTCAGCCAGCTCTGGACCTACCTGTCCCGTATCTCCATCAATCGTCTGCCGGCCGCAGATTATCAGGTCGTAGTCTGCGATCTTGGTGCACGCCTTGGCCAGCACGAAGGAGGTAGCCAGGGTATCGGAGCCGGCAAAGGCGCCGTCGCTGAGCAAAATGGCCTCGTCGGCACCGGCGGCGATCGCCTCCCTCAGCGCCTCTTCCGCCTGCGGCGGACCCATGCTAATAGCGGTGACCTTGCCACCGTGCTGCTCCTTTATGCGCACACCCTCTTCCAGGGCATAAACGTCAAAAGGGTTCAAAATGCTCTTCACCCCTTCTCGGATCAAGGTATTGGTTTTGGGGTCGATTTCGACTTCAGTGGTGCCCGGCACCTGCTTTATACAAACGACAACGTTCATTCCCGCATGGCCTTTCTTTTCAGCAAGTCAAGCGCGATGGCACTTCTCAGCACCTGATTAGTGCCCTCGTATATCTGGGTGACTTTGGCATCCCTCATCATCTTCTCCACCGGGTAGTCACGCATATAGCCAATACCGCCCAGAATCTGCACCGCATCGGTAGTCACTTTCATGGCCATATCGGTGGCAAAGACCTTGGCCATGGCCACCTCTTCGCTGAAGCTTTTGGCCCCGCTATCGATTGTCTTCGCCGTGGCATAAACCAAGCTCCGGGCTGCTTCCAGCTCCATAGCCATATCGGCCAGCATGTGCTGGACAGCCTGAAAAGACGAGATGGGATGGCCAAATTGGATCCGCTTCCGGGCGTAGGCCACCGCTGCCTCCAAAGCGCCTTGTGCCAGCCCAACCGCCTGCGCCGCCACACCTAACCGCCCTCGTTCCACCGTTCGCACTGCCAGAATAAAACCCATGCCCTCCCTGCCGAGCAGATTCTGTTCCGGCACCTTGCAGTTGCGGAAAATCAACTCCCTGGTAACGGAAGAGCGAATGCCCATCTTCTTCTCCTTTTTGCCAAAAGAGAAGCCGGGCGTGCCCTTCTCCACCACGAAGGCGCTGGCGCCACGAGGGCCTTTTGCCTTATCGGTCATGGCGATGACGGTATAGAGCTCGGCCTCGCCGCCATTGGTGATAAACAGTTTGCTGCCATTGAGCACGTAGCAGCCTTCCTCCCGAACCGCAGATGTGCTTATGGCACTGACATCGCTGCCGGCTGCCGACTCAGTAAGGGCAAAGGCAGCCAATTTCTTGCCGCTGGCGATATCGGGGAGGAATTTTTGCTTTTGCTCCTCGCTGCCATACTCCAACAAGGGAGAAGCACCTAAGGCGCTGGCAGCGTAACTGATTGCTACGCCACCGCATCCCCGACTTAGCTCCTCGATGGCCAAGCACAGATCAAGCCAGTCTCCGCCCAGACCTCCATACTGTTCCGGTATGAAGACACGGAATATGTCGGCGGCGGCGAGCTCTTTCATTATCGGCCAGGGGAATTCCTCCTTCTCATCGAGTTCGGCCCGCACCGGGATTATTTTCTCCTCGGCGATCCTGCGGGCAAGACTCCTGACCATCTGCTGCTGTTCGTTCAAGAAATATTGCAAGGGAGCCCTCCTAAACAGTTAGCCCCATCCCCTCATAGCCCAGGGTGATGGTGGCCCCGATTTCCTTTGCCACCTGCGCCAACTCCTCCCTGATCTCCTCCTCAAATTGTGGGCTAGTATGAATCACGACTACGGGGAGAAGATAGCCCTTGCTGCGTTGAAACTGAACCAATTCCTCCTTGAGCAATCGCGGGCTTAAATGTCTCTCTACTATAGCTATATCCTCAAACCTATCGGGCAGGGTAAGGTTTATGATTAGAAGCTGCGGCGCGATATAATCCCAGCAAGCGGAGAGCCCGGGGCCGCTGTCACCGCTATAGAAAAGGCTTTTGCCCTCAGCAGAGGTGATTTGATAGCTTACCGCGGGCACGGTATGGGTCACAGGAAGGGGCAGGACGCTATAGCCATCGATGGTCGCCACCTTGTATGGCTCCAAGGTGAAGAGTTTGAGCGCCGGGCTTTGCGGCGAAGGTTTCTCGGTGAATTTGGGATAGAGCTTGCCATCGATGAGATACGAAGAGAGGATATCGATGGTCAAGGCAGTACCATAGACCTTGATGGTGCGCAGGTAATTGTTGAGGGCGATGGTGGGGATGTCCCTTATATGGTCATAGTGGTAATGGGTGAGCAAAATGGACCTGACCTTCTCCTGCTGGGGAAGGGAAAGACCCGAGGTCAGACTCCCTGCGTCCAGAGCCAGAACATCATCGATAAGCATAGAGACCAACCTGGTGGTTGCCGATTCAGAGTGATGCGCCCCTAAAATCCTGACTTCCATCTCACTTAGTGACTAACAGCGGATTGAATTTAGTATCATAGTCGTAGATATCGATGCCTTCCTTCTTTTTCAGATAGCCGACAACGGCATAGGTGAACGGCGTGGCCACTGCCTCGATGCCCACCTTCATTACCCAGTGCATCAAGATCATCAGCGGAGTAAACCAGGCCATGCCGATATAGGCAACGGTGATGAATATCGAGGTATCGAGCCCCTGCCCGACCACAGTTGAGCCGATGGTCCTCGTCCAGAGCCAGCGACCTCTGGTCAATATCTTCATCTTAGCCAGGATGAAAGAATTGGTGAATTCACCGGCCAGGTAGCCGAGGAAAGAGGCAGCGAGGATCCGCGGGGTGTAGCCCAAAATGCTCTCATAGGCACCCTGTCCCCCCCAGAATGGGTCCGAGGGAAGCAGGCCCCCGATCCAGGCGAAGACGACGAATACCAGATTGCAGAAAAAGCCGAGCCAGATCACGCGCCGTGCCCAACGATAGCCATAGACCTCGGTGAGGATGTCGCCGAAGATATAGCTTAAGGGGAAGATAACTATGGCAGCAGGCAATGCAGTGGGCAGCCCGATGTCGATCGGCTTGACAGCGATGATGTTGGCCGTGATCAGACAGGTGACGAAAATGGCAGCAATGATGACAAAGCGGTGGGAGATGGTCGTCATCTTTTAGATCCAGCGCTTGCGGCGGAAGATGAAGATCATGAGGCTGATAACACAAAGCATGATAACGATCAGGATAGGAAGTCCGAGTGAGCTATGGCCTAAGGGCAGAGGGATGTTCATCCCATAAATCCCTGCGATGATAACGAAAGGGGTGGCACATGCTGCTAAGATGGCTAACACGCGCATCATCTCCTGAACGCGATGCGAGGTTAGCCGATCGCTGGCGTCGCTCAGATTATCCACTAGCTCCCGATAGTCCTCTAACATGTCCCAAATCTTATCCAAGTGGTCCCCTATGTCACCAAAGTAGACATCCATGCCATCCTTAAAGAAAGCCCATTTCTGCTCCTCCAGGGAATCGAGGACTGCGATCTGGGGGCGCATGACGCGGCGGAAGGAGACCAGGTCTCGTTTGATAACCAGTATCTCATGAACCGTCTTGGGCACAGGCTTGGTGAAGACATCGTCCTCGACCGCCTCGATGTTAGCGCCGATCTTGTTCAGCATGGGGAAGCAATAGCTGACCAATCTATCGAGGATATGATAGAGGAGATGGCTTGAGCTTTGCCCCATGTAATCTTCCCGGGCTCGCTCATTTAGCTCACAATCACGGAACATCTTGACCAAGGGTTTGAGATCGCCCTGGTGCAGGCTGATGAGGTAATCGGCGCCGAGGAAGATGGATATCTGACTGGGATGGCTGACCCGGGCTTCCTTGTGGAACACCGGGAAATGGAATACCAAGAACAGATAGCCCTCGTCCTCATATTCATCGATTTTGGGCCGCTGGATTCGGCTGAGGCAATCATCGAGATCCAGGTGATGGAAGGGATAATTTTGACCCAGATACTCGGTCTCCCGCTCGGTCGGCTTTTCAATGTTAAGCCAGACCAGATTCCCCCAGGCAACTGACCCGATGTTGAGCTCTTTTCCAGCAATATCAGACAAGGCCATTATCTTTGCTCACTGAGATATCTCTCCGCGGAGAGGGCAGCGACAGCGCCATCCGCAGCGGCGGTTACCACCTGCATTACTGAATTATAGCGGATATCGCCGGCGGCGAAAACCCCAGGGATCTCAGTCTCCATGCTGTCGTTGACCGGGATGAAGCCCTCGGGGGTTAAATTGAGCAATCCTTTGACATATCCGGTATTGGGCCGTAGCCCCACAGCGACAAATACGCCATCCACCTCCAGGCTCGACACCTCCCCTGTTTTCACATTTCTCAACTTCAGCCCCCGGACTCGATCGTTGCCTACAATGGACTCAACGATGGTATCCCAAACGAACTCTATCTTGTGATCGGCAAAAGCCCTCTTTTGCAGTGCTTTTACCGCTCGAAGCTGGCCTCGGCGGTGGATAACGGATACCCTGGCCGCGAATTTGCTCAGGAACAAGGCTTCTGTTATGGCAGCATCACCGCCGCCGACAAGGGCAACTACTCGGTCTCGGAACAAGGGACCATCGCAGGTGGCACAATACGATATCCCCTTGCCCACAAGCTCGCCTCCAGGGACATCCAGCTTGATGTAGTCTGAGCCGCTGGCCAGGATGAGCGCCTGGGCTACATAATCCCCGGCGCTGGTGTCCACCATCTTGTTCTGCCCCGAGACCCGCACCCCGAGCACCTCGGCATTGAGGGTCTCCAAGCCGAATTTCACCGCTTGCGCCGCCATCAGCCGCCCCAATTCAAATCCCGAGATGCCTTCGGGGAAGCCGGGGTAGTTTTCAACCAGCTCAGCATTTGCTATCTGCCCGCCGAGAATCCCTTTTTCTATGAGCACGGCATTGAGTCCGGCCCTGGTGGCATATAACCCAGCACTGAGTCCGGCAGTACCCCCACCGACAATGATCAACTGATAATGCTTAGCCACAACCAACCTCTTTATGGGTCTCGATAGCTTCGACAATGGTTCGATATTCCACGCCGCCACAGAGCCTGAGCACGCCATCGATAGCTACCAGCGGCAGCATCAACCCACTCTCTTTGACCCTATTGACCACCTCTTGATGCTGAAGGCGAATTGCTGGCTCGGCGAGATCCAGATGCTCCACTGCCACCTCATCGCCATACTTTTCTTTGAGATGCTCAATAACAAGCTCGAAACGCTCCCCGCAGCCAAGGCAGTGTTCACTGCTGCTGTCATCGAAGATGGTAACCGAAATCGGCGACTTCATTACAGAGCGGCATCCAGGGTCTTTTTCAGCTCCTGTTTAGGTCTAACCCCCACTACCTGTTGAAATGGCTTCCCGTCCTTGAACAGGAGCAATGTGGGGATGCCCATGATGTTATATCGTGATGCCATCTTTGGGTTCTCATCAACATTAAGCCTGACGAAGGCGACACGACCCGCATACTCTCCGGCCAGCTCCTCCACAATAGGAGCGATGACAAAGCAAGGTCCGCACCAAGGAGCCCAAAAATCGACCAAAACCGGCTTCCCGGCTTTGATCACCACCCCTTCAAAATCGTCATCGCCGATATCGATTGGCTGCGCCATAAGCCCTCCTTGTCATCAGCACCCCAACGCTACCAGCGCCTCTTGCTCCACTACCTGCTTGGCGACAGCGATAGCCCTCTTTATCCCCCCGGCTTCGCTCCTGCCATGAGCCACGATGACATTCCCCTTGACCCCTAAAAGCAATGCCACGCCGTGACCGCTGTAATCCAATAACCGCCCCTCCGCTGCTTTTAGAGCCGGCCTCATCAGCAGGGAGACGCTCCTACGATAGCGATGGTCAGTGGCCCTCAGCTTAGACAGGCTCAAGAAAATCTCGCCTATACCCTCAGCAGACTTGACTACCACATTGCCGGTGAAGCCATCAGTGACCACAACATCGGCTATCCCCTTGGGGATATCCCTGCTCTCCACATTGCCGATAAAGTTCAGGTCGCTCTCCTTCAGCAGCTGGTGGGCTTCCCGAACCAGCTTATTCCCCTTGCTCGCCTCCTCCCCACTTGAGAGCAGCCCAACCCTAGGGTTGTCAATGCCATAGGCTCTTTGCACATATATGCTTCCCATATAGGCAAACTGCAGCAGGAAAGAAGGCCTGCAATCGGCATTGGCGCCGACATCGAGAAATAGCACCGAAGCGGAAGGCGCCGGCAGGACAATGCCCAGTGCAGGCCTTTCGATGCCCTCCTGTTTCCCTAAGGTAAGAAGCGCTGTCATCACTATCGCCCCGGTGTTTCCCGCCGAGACGAAAGCCGAGACCTGACCGCTGTTCAACAGGTTCATCCCGGCGGCAATGGATGAGTCTTTCTTCCGCCGCATCGCCGAGGTCGGGTTATCTTCCATGGTGACCACATCATTAGCCTCATAGATGCTTATCCGGGAGCGGTCCGGCTTATACTTTTTCAACTCCCGAGGCAGGATATCACCCGGGCCAACAAGAACAAGCTCCAGCTCATGCTCTCGGAGCGCTTTTGCTGCCCCTTTCACTACCTCCCGCGGGGCATGGTCTCCACCCATAGCATCCAGAGCGATCCTGATCATTTTTGACTGCCTGCTGTCCTTTCCCAGAGATCACAGCGCCCACCCCACCGAGCAACGGCCTTGCCATTCAAGGAGATCTGAGCGATTTCACAGATATTGGGACAAGCCTTACATTCAAAGGATGAGGTGCGATAATCCGCCTCGCTGACCTCGAACCCTTTGAACTTGGTTTTATTGCTATTGTGGCTTATCTCCTCCCCAGCCATGAGCCCAACCCCGATAGCCCCCATCACCTCATGATGTGTAGGCACGATAAGTTCGGTGTCCAAAGTCTCCTCGAAAGCCCTAACAATGCCCCGGTTGAAGGCTACACCTCCCTGAAACACCACCGGAGGCAGAATCTCCTTGCCTAAACCGACATTATTCAAATAGTTACGCACTAAAGCCTGACACAGCCCGTAAAGGATGTCCTCGATGCGATGCCCCATCTGTTGCTTGTGAACCATGTCGGACTCGGCGAAGACGGTGCAGCGCCCAGCAATACGCACCGGGGATTCGCTCTTAAGGGCCCCCTCGCCAAACGCCTCGATATCCATATCGAGGCGCAGCGCCTGCTGGTCGAGAAAGCTCCCGGTGCCAGCAGCGCAAACAGTGTTCATGCCGAAGTCAGTGACCACGCCATCGCGGAGGAGGATGAGCTTGCTATCCTGACCGCCGATCTCGATGATGGTTTGGGCATCGGGAACATATTGCAAGGCGGCAATGGCCTGAGCGGTGATTTCATTCTTTACCACATCGGCGCCCACGATTACACCGCCCAAATAGCGAGCGCTTCCCGTGGTGCCCACCCCGCGAATCACGCTGCCCGGTGGCAGGCGCCGGGCGATGTCCCTGAGCCCCTGCTGCACCATGGCAATAGGCTTGCCCTGGGTCCTAAGATAATTCGAGGCAATGAGCTCTCCATCGCCAGCCAAAGCGGCAACCTTAGTGGTTACCGAGCCGATATCGATGCCGAGGTAGATATCCATATTCAGGCCTTGCCATTTCCCTTAGATTATCTTGTGATTGGAGCTTTCTCCTTCTCTCTACTCAACCGATAGCCTGCCTTCCTGGCATCAATCCGGCCTGCAGGGAAATCCATGCCCGCCGTCCATTTTTCCGCCCACTGAGCATATTCCCGATCCCAAACGGGATCGAAAAGCTCCTTGACCTCCTGAGCATAGCGATCGAGGCCAGCAGCGATCTCGCCAGTTAAAAGGCATTCCGCCCCCTTATGGGTGGGATAAGCACCATGTTTCTTGATTGCCATCCGCATCAGCTTAGGGTGGTCGATTATAGGACAGGGACGCAGAGTATTATAGCAGAAAGGCTGCATCCTCCTCAGCCCCTTGAAGAATGGGGAATTCAATGCGTCTACTAAAGGAACATCTTTGATATTATCGGTGGCGAAGTGGACAAAGATGCAGGGCTCGACATCCCCTTTATGATTGATATGGAAATAGGAGCGTCCGCCGCTGATGCAGCCAGCAGTAAGCGTGGCGTCATTCCAGAAATCGGCGATCAGAATCGGCTTGGTCTCCCGGAAGCGCTTGCCAGCGATACGGAGCTGATTTCTTTGCTCCGGGGTGGGCATGGCATCGAGATTTGCTCCTTCTCCTATCGGCATGTAGAGGAAGTACCAACCATAAAGGCATCCCTTCTCGATCATGAAATCGATGAACTCATCGCTGGTCAAGACATCGACATTGTCCCTGTTGACCATAGCGCTGAAGGCGAAGACACAGCCAGCCTGTCTCAGATTATCCATAGCCTTAATTGCCCGATCGAAGGCACCTCGGCCCCTTCTGGCATCCGTCTGCTCCCTAAACCCCTCGATGCTTATCTGAGGGGCGACATTGCCCAGCTTGGCCAGCTTGTTTGCCATCTTCTCATCGATTAAGGCCCCGTTAGTATATACCTGGAAGGGGACATCTCTATGCCTCTCGAAGATATCGAGAAGCGGCTTATAAATAAAGGGCTCGCCACCGAGGACGACGCAGAACTTAGTAGTGAGTTCCTTGGCTTCATCGAGCACGCGATCGAAGAGCTCCGGCGATAAGTCGTCATCCGTGGCATAATTCGCGGCATAGCAGCCTTCACAGCGGTAATTGCAGCGCATAGTGGGGGAAATCATCATTACCGAAGGAGGTCGGAAGCCGTGCTCTTGCTTATATTTGGCAAAGGACTCAGGGCTGCGGAAGAAGATGTCCACTATGGTCTTGGCGATATAATTTTTGCGCACATTAGGATGAAGTTGCCGCAACACCTTAGCCAACCAAGGGGCGCCAGGATTGCCCTCGGCAACCCAGTTGCAGAGCCAAGAGGCAATCATCTTATGCTGCTCGGTGACGGCAATCTTATCAAAGCCCTTAGCCAAAAGTCGATAGCTTCCCTCTGGGGAATGACTGAGAACCAGCAACGCTGGGGCCAGCAGATTCTCAGCCATCTTCTTTTTAACTCTTTGTCTAAAGGCCATTATCACCCCCTAAATATTAATTAGTATAAATAGAAAAATGCAATAGGTCAACCACAAGCAATGATCAAGGTCATGACACCACCGCTAAATAAAGGTATGATCAGGTTGTCATCTATGGGCCAAGGCAAAAGCGTGATCAGGGCCGCCGCTGCGGCACCGACCACAATCAGAAGAGGGCTTATGTCGAGTCCTATCTGGATCAGCACCATGCCGATAACAACACAGCTCAAGAAGCAAGCAAGGCCACCTCGCCAACCCCATCCCTGCCAACCCCAGCCAAAGGCCCTCCTTGACCTGAGCCCCTCCCCGAAAGTCGCCGCCATCGGGTCTCCTACGGCGAGGAAGAGAAGGCAGGCAATGGCGACATCCCGGTCAAATAGCAGGAAGGCGAGAACCGAGGCAACGAGGAGGTAGCTGCTGCCCGTGGGTCGCCACCTCTCCTCCCCCTTGAGCATCCCGTGAAAATAGCGGGAAAAAAGCTCATTGGCTCGGGAGGAAAGGAGTCTAATGGATTCCATGATGAGGAAAGCAAAGGTCACCGCAGATAGGGCGATGAGCAGCGTCGGCTCAGAAACAAAGAAAGCCAATATAGGGAATAATGAACCACCAATGAGGTGCCACAGTCTTCTTCTCGCCTTGCCAGCCATTTCCTCACCCCATATAATGTAACAAAAATGGGATTAAAGGGCATGGCTTACATTATTCGCCCCATGAGGCTTGAGGATATCAGCCAAGTGGTCCAGATCGAGCGCGAATCTTTCCCCGCCCCCTGGTCTGCCACCAATTTCAGATATGAGCTCCTTTTTAACCGAACGGCTCGCTACTTCGTAGCCTGTGTCCCGTTACCCGAAAATGCCGCAAAAGGCGGTTCCCGGCTTGATGCGCTGATATCCCGTGTTCAGCGCTTGTTCAGCAAAAGCGAAGAGCAAGCAATCGATAACCAGTGGGTTGTGGGCTATGCCGGGCTTTGGTTCATGAGCGATGAGGCTCATCTCACCACCATCGCTGTCCGCGAAACCTACCAGCGGCTGGGGCTGGGTGCGCTTTTACTGATCTCAGCTATCGAGCTCGCCAGGGAGAGGAACGCTCAGTTTATCACCTTAGAGGTTCGTCTCGCTAATGTAGCGGCACAGGCACTATATACAAAATACGGCTTCACCGAGATCGGGATCCGTCGTGGCTACTATTACGATACCGGGGAGGATGCCCTGCTCATGACCACAGAGAAGATCACATCGGCTTCATTTGAAGGGCAATTCCAGAGGCTCAAGCAAGCCCATGCCGAGAGATGGGGTCGGCAAAATCCTTAACCCCTTGTGCTTGGAGCCGAAGTATGCTATTATAATAAGGTTATATTGGTGCAGTTTTCCAGAGAAGGGGAATGAGCACAGACAGGGAGAAGGCTTTGGATCTAGCCATTGGCCAAATTGAAAAGCGATTCGGCCACGGCGCGATCATGAGGTTGGGGGAAGCCCAGGCCAGGATGACAGTGGAGTCCATCCCCACCGGCTCTATTACACTGGATCTTGCTCTCGGCATCGGCGGCATCCCCCGGGGTCGGGTAACCGAGATCTTCGGTGCTGAGGCGGCAGGGAAATCAACCTTAGCCCAGCATATCATCGCAGAAGCCCAAAAGCGCGGCGGGATGGCGGCATATATCGATGTGGAACATGTCTTAGACGTCAGCTATGCTGTCGCCTGCGGCGTCAAGATCGATGAGCTCCTCATCTCCCAGCCCGATACCGGGGAGCAGGCATTGGAGATCACCGAGGCCCTGGTTCGAAGCGGGGCAGTGGATGTGGTGATCATCGACAGTGTAGCTGCCTTGGTCCCGCGGGCTGAGATCGAGGGAGAGATGGGCGATGCCCATGTCGGGCTTCAGGCTCGACTCATGTCCCAAGCACTGAGAAAGTTGACGGCAGCGATAAGTAAGTCGCGAACGTCGGTGGTGTTCGTCAATCAACTTCGGGAACGCGTTGGCATCATCTTCGGTAATCCTGAGATCACACCGGGAGGAAGAGCCCTTAAGTTCTATAGCTCGGTAAGGATCGACTTGAGAAGGGTGGAGAACATCAAGCGGGGTGCTGAGATTGTGGGCACTCGGGTCAGAGCCAAGGTGGTTAAAAACAAGGTAGCCCCACCCTTCCACTCAGCAGAGTTCGACATCATTTTCGGCCAGGGCATCAGCAAGGAGGGTGACCTCCTTGACCTCGGGGTGGCTATGGGGTTGGTGAAGAAGAGCGGCGCCTTTTTCTCGCTTGGCGAGACCCGCCTGGGACAAGGGCGTGAGGCCGCCAGGGAGTTCCTGTGCCAACATCAGGACTTGAGTCAACAGATAGAACAGCAGATTAGAGCCGGTGCTATGAACTCCCAGGCTTCCTATTCCCCCGACATTGAAACCCTGCCCTCAGAGTAAGCCCCTCCTCGGCTGCATCATATATGACAAAGCTGCCCATTGGTTTGGTGCATGATGAAGACCGTGGCCGCGGAAAGGGATGAGTCTCAGCGCTCTATGGATGCTGCCCTTCGCTATCTGGGTTTTCGCCCCAGAAGCGAGGCGGAATTGAGATTCAGGCTCAGCCGCCGCGGCTTCGACAGTGAGACCATCACCCGTGTCCTGACCAAGCTGAAGGAGCAGCATCTGGTGGATGATGTGGCCTTCGCCCAGTTTTGGCGCAACAATCGGGAGGCCTTTAGCCCCCGTAGCCGCCGACTCATAGAACAGGAACTCAGGAGCAAGGGGGTGGCCGCTGAAACCATCTCCGAGGTCACGGCAGGGCTTGATGATGAATTACATGCTTATGAGGCGGCGCAGAGAAAGCTCCGCCATGCCGAGGGATTGGCTTATCCCGATTTTTGCCGAAAGCTGGGTGCCTTCCTCCGTCGCCGTGGCTTCAACTATGAGATCATAAGGCACACCATCGACCGAGCCTGGAAAGAGGTGGGAAAATGAGGCAAGCATTGCAGAAATTGATCAATTTCTTTACCGGGGGAAAGATCCGCTCGGCAGCGAAGGAGGCCACCGCGATCCTCGAAGAAGCTAAAGCCAAGGAAAAGGAAACCCTTCTCCAGGCCAAGGAAGAGGCGGTTAAGCTCAGATCTGAGGCCGAGGCCGAGGCGCGACAGCGCCGCTCTGAGCTGCAGCGCCAGGAGAGACGCCTCGGCCAGAAGGAGGAGAGCCTGGAGCGCAAGATTGAGCTCATGGAACGCCGCGATCATGCCCTAACCTCGAGAGAAAAGGAGATAGAGAATACCCGCTCCAGCATCGAGGAGCTCAAGAGGAGGGAGCTCCAGCAGCTTGAGCTCATCTCCGGCATGTCCAGTGCCGAAGCCAAAGAATTCCTGCTAAATGCGGTCGAGAGTGAGGTTCATGATGATTTGGCGCGGCGAATGCGCCAGGTTGAGGCCCAGATGAGGGAGGAGGCAGAGCAAAGGGTGCGCAGGATCCTGGCCGGCGCCATCCAGCGCTGCGCCAGCGATGTCGCTTCCGAGACCACGGTCACAGTGGTCTCTCTGCCCAACGACGAGATGAAGGAACAGCTCATCAGACGTGAGGGACGCAATATAAGAGCCCTGGAGAGCGCCACTGGCGTCGACCTTATCGTGGATGATACCCCTGAGGCAGTAAGCCTCTCTTGCTTCGACCCAATTCGCCGCGAGATAGCCAGGATCGCTTTGGAAAAGCTGATCCTGGATGGTCGGATCCATCCCGGCCGCATTGAGGAGATGGTGGAGAAGGCTAAAGCTGAGGTTGATGCCAGCATCCAGGCTGAGGGCGAGCAAGCAGCCTACAAGGCAGGTGTTACCGGACTCCATCCTGAGCTTGTGAAAGTTCTGGGCCGACTCAAATATCGCTTCAGCTACGGGCAGAATGTGCTCACACATAGCCTTGAGGTCTCCTATCTCGCCGCCATGCTGGCCTCTGAGATCGGCGCCGATGTCGCCGTGGCTAAGACAGCAGGGCTTTTGCACGACATTGGCAAGGCAGTGGACCACGAAGTGGAAGGACCTCACGCCCTTATCGGCGCTGACATGGCGAAGAGGTTGGGCAAGTCCCCCGAAGTAGCTCAAGCCATCGCTGAGCACCACGGGGAGACCGATTCCATGAGCCTTGAGGGACTCATCGTCTCCGCAGCCGATGCCATCTCAAGCTCAAGGCCGGGGGCAAGAAGGGAGTCAGTGGAGCACTATCTGAAGCGGGTTGAGGCTCTGGAGAATATAGCCAACAGCTTCACCGGCGTGGAGAAATCCTTTGCCATTCAGGCCGGTCGCGAGATTCGCATCCTGGTCAAGCCTCATGAGGTCGATGACCTCGGCGCGCTCAGATTAGCCCATGACATCGTGAAGAGGATCGAGGAGACCTTAGAATATCCCGGCCAGGTAAAGGTGACCGTGATCAGGGAGACCCGGGCTGTGGATCACGCTAAGTAAGGGTTTCGGCAGCCAAATGCGAATACTAATGATAGGCGATGTTATCGGGAGACCGGGGCGAAGAACAGTGCGAGTATTGGT
>JAUWZY010000060.1 GCA_030615045.1 Chloroflexota bacterium | reverse complement strand
ATTGCGTCATCTCCGGGGCGAGGAGGCTTTGGAAATGGCTTTTAGCCCCCGTCCCTTGGCTCTTGCTATCCAAAAGCAAGCTGAAGAGCCTTTCTACGGCTACTGCACGGAGTTCCTGATCCAAGGGCATGGCCTCGATTTGGAGCAGATCAGGAATAGGCTGGACAAACTCGGTGAATCCGTCCTGGTAGTTGGCGATGAGACCATGGTCAGGGCCCATCTCCATACCATGGACCCAGGTGCTGCCCTGAGCTATGCTACTTCCTTGGGGGTGTTGCGTCAGGTGAAGGTGGATAACATGCAGGAGCAGCATCGAGATTTCATAGCCCAAATGGAGAGGCCGCTCCAGCCTGTGGCCGAGATTTGCATAGTGGCTGTGGTCTCTGGGGAAGGGCTGAGTCAGGTGTTCACCGATCTCGGAGCTGCCCCCATCCCCGGTGGCGAGACTATGAACCCCAGCGTCCAAGAGCTGCTCCGGGCAGCGGAGTCTACACCCTCGGAAAAGGTCATCATCTTGCCCAATAACCCTAATGTCTTGCCCATCGCAGCCCAAGTTCAGTCCTTAACCGGGAAAAAGGTGGCGGTGGTGCCGACCAAGACCATCCCTCAGGGGGTTGCAGCCCTCCTCGCCTTCAATCCTGAGGTTGATTTGGAAACCAATATCAAGGCGATGGAGAATGCCCTTGATACAGTTTGCAGTGGCGAGCTCACCACTGCAATGCGCTCCATGAGAAGGGGCGATCTTGCAATAAACAAGGGTCAAGCCATTGCTTTCCTTGAAGGCGATTTAGTTGTTGCCGCTGATGCCATGCCCGAGGCGCTGCTTAAGCTTCTGGCTAAGATGGACATGGGAAATGGCGAGCTGGTCACTATCTATTATGGAGCCGACGCTACAACTGCTGAGGTCGAGGAAATAGCCCAGTCTATCGGCCAGAGATACCCGGAGCACAAATTGGAGCTGGTGGCCGGGGGGCAACCGCACTATAATTACATCGTCTCGGTGGAGTAGGGGAAGGAGAGGGTTGAACCCTAATCGGGAGCGGCTGAGAAAGGTCTTGGAACTGGAGCAGGCCAAGGACTATGCCAATACCGCAGTCATCGGCGGGCTGGATAGATTTTTAAACCGCTGCGGCGCTGAGCTGGAGGGCTTGTCGCTGCCCTCTCCAAGCTATGCTGCCCTGGACGAAACGCAGCGAAGGGAATGGCTGCAAGGGATGCTGGGGCAGCTTGCCGCTGAGGGAAAGCCTGAGTCAGGCAGCAGAGGCAAGAAGCTGCCCGCCGTTTCTTTTGATGCCCCGATTAGCCGGCTGAGGGGGATAAGCACAGGGCTTGGCGCCAGATTTGGGAAATTAGGCGTCAAAACAGTGCGCGACATGCTCTATTTCTTCCCCCGGCGCCACATCGACTATAGCCAGAGGAAATCCATCTCCGAACTGGAAGTAGGGGAGGAGCAGACCATTGTGGCTCGTGTCTGGGAGGCTTCTGAGAAGACCAGCGGCCGCGGCATGGCGATTACCGAAGCCATCGTCGGCGACGAAACGGGGAACATCCGTGTTGTCTGGTTTAACCAGCCGTATCTAACGAAAAAGCTCCGCACCAACCTGCAGCTGGCCATCAGCGGCAGGGTGACCCTCTGGAACGGGCGTACGGTATTTCAGTCGCCCGAGTACGAGCTTCTCGAATCTGAGGAATTAGTCCATACCGGTCGTCTGGTTCCGGTCTACCCTCTCACCGAGGGGCTTTATCCTCGGCAGGTGCGCCGACTGATGAAGGAGGTCGTGGATCAATGGGCGCCTGAGCTTGTGGATTTCCTGCCTCAGGAGATAAAAGACAGCGCCGGGCTTTTGCCCTTGCCCCAGGCTGTGGCACAGGCGCATTACCCCGATGACGAGCTGTCGAAGGATAGGGCGAGGATGCGCCTCGCATTCGATGAGCTCTTCCTCATTCAGTTGGGCGTGCTATCGAGGAGGAAAGAATGGCAAGAAGGCGAGCCGGGATATGCCATAAATGCGGACTGGCAGCTCCTTGAGCCTTTTCTTGCCGCTTTGCCTTTTGAGCTGACCGGGGCGCAGAAGAATGCCCTGGGACAGATCTTGGCTGACTTGAGCCAATCCAAGCCAATGTGCCGATTGCTTCAAGGGGAGGTTGGCAGCGGCAAGACGGTGGTGGCAACAGCGGCAATGTTCCTCGCTGCTGCCAGCGGCTACCAAGCAACCATCATGGCGCCAACGGAGATCTTGGCCGAGCAACACTTTGCCAGCATCTGCCGTTTGTTGGGCGGGCAGGAGGGGGAAGGAGCCCTCTGCACCTTTCCCTCGTTGCTTTGCCGTCCCCTCACGGTGGGCCTGCTCATCGGGGGACTGAAGGAGAAAGCCAAGCAGGAGCTTCAGCAGCGTATTGCCGAAGACGAGGTCGATATCATCGTGGGCACACATGCCCTGATTCAAAGGGGGATAGAGTTCGCCAGGCTTGGGCTGGCTGTAGTCGATGAGCAGCACCGCTTTGGCGTCATGCAGCGAGCAGCGCTGCGCCAGAAGGGATCAAGCCCTCATGTCTTGGTTATGAGCGCCACCCCTATCCCCCGCACCCTGGCTTTAACCGTTTATGGTGACTTAGACCTCTCGGTCATCGACCAGCTCCCGCCGGGGAGACCTGAGGTCAAAACGAGATGGCTGAGCCCCGGGGAGCAGCAAAGCGCTTATGAATTTGTGCACAAGCAAATAGCAACGGGACGCCAAGCTTTTATCATCTGCCCCTTGATCGAGGACTCGGAAGTCATAGAGGCTAAGGCAGCGATAACGGAATACCAGCGCCTTTCTGAGCAGGTGTTCCCTGAACTGAGGCTTGGCTTACTTCATGGGCGGATGTCGACCGCGGAGAAAGATGAGGTGATGAGACGATTCCGTGGCGGGGAACTGGATATCTTGGTGGCAACACCGGTGGTCGAGGTCGGCATCGATGTCCCCAATGCCACGGTGATGGTGGTTGAGGGTGCCGACCGCTTTGGGCTGGCCCAATTGCATCAATTTCGCGGTCGGGTGCGACGTAGCCAGCATCAAAGCTACTGTCTCCTCCTCGCCGAGATGCCTTCAGTCGAGGCCAGGGAGCGCTTGGCCATTATCGAGCGCACGCAGGATGGCTTCGCCTTAGCGGAAGAGGATTTGAGGCTCAGAGGGCCTGGCGAGTTCTTCGGTACCAGGCAGAGCGGGCTCCCCGACCTCAAGATGGCCAAACTCTCCGATGTCGAGCTTTTGGAGCTGGCCCGCGATCAAGCTCTGCGCCTCTTTGAGTCCGACCCGGGGCTGGACAGGCCTGAGCACAGGCCTCTGGCTCGGGAAGTAGCTCGGCTGTGGCGGAGCGAGGGGGAGTGGAGCTGAAATGGTTAAAGACAAGATCGCTCAGCTCTTGCAACAAGCCGTTGTCGAGGCCCAAAAAAGGGGTTTACTCCCACCCTTGGCTGTGCCTGAGGTCTCCCTGGAGCGACCTCAAAATCCAGAGCACGGTGATTATGCCAGCACCATGGCCTTAAGGCTCGGTCGGGTGGCACAGACAGACCCCCTGGTCATCGCCGAGACTATAGCCGGCGTCCTGCCCCCTGCCGAGGAGGTGGAAACGGTCTCGGTAGTCCCTCCCGGATTTATAAACTTCATCCTCAGGGGTAGTTGGCTGGCACAGCAGGTCGAGGAGATCCTGAGCGCCAGGGAGAGATATGGTGACCTCGACCTGGGGCAGGGCTCGCGGGTTCAGCTGGAATTTGTCAGCGTCAACCCCACCGGCCCCCTCCATGTCGGTCACGGCCGCGGCGCTGTCTTGGGCAGCACGTTAGCCAGCATCCTTGGCGCTGCCGGATATGAGGTGCAGCGGGAATATTATATTAATGACGCTGGCAGTCAGATAGATGCCTTCTACCGCTCGCTCTACGCCCGCTACTGTCAGGCCTTGGGTCGTCCTGCTGAGATGCCCGTAGATGGCTATCATGGCGGCTATATGGTGGAGCTGGCCGAGGACATCGTTGCTGAAAGAGGAGATGCTTTCCTTGCTCTATCGCCCGAGGAAGCGATCGGGGAGCTGGGCAAAATCGGGCTGGCCAAGGTTATGGGGTGGATAAAGTCTGACCTGGAGCTCTTAGGTGTCGAATTCGATGTCTGGTTCAGCGAGAAGAGCCTTTATGAGCAAGGTCAGTTTGAGCGGGCGATGTCTCTGCTCAGGCAAGGAGGCTATATCGGGGAGAAGGAGGGGGCGCTCTGGTTTGTGTCCACAGCTCTGGGCGAGGACAAGGACAATGTTCTGGTTCGCACCAGCGGCGTCCCTACTTATCTGGCGTCTGATGTCACTTATCACTATAACAAGTTCTTGGAGCGTGGCTTTGACACGGTGATCGATGTCTGGGGTGCCGATCATCAAGAGCATATCTCTCGGATGAAGGCCGTGGCCAGCGCCTTGGGGGTCGGTCCGGAGCGACTACAGATAATAATCGCTCAGATGGTCAGCCTGCGCCGTGGCGAGGCTTTGCTGCGGGCTTCGAAGCGCGCTGGTGAGATCATTACCCTCCGTGAGCTGGTTGATGAGGTCGGCCCCGATGTCTGCCGCTTCTTCTTCCTCTCCCGCGCTGCCTCAAGCCAGATGGACTTCGACCTCGAACTGGCAAAACAACAGTCCATGGATAACCCGGTTTACTATGTGCAATATGCCCATGCTCGTATCGCCAGCATCCTTCGCCTGGCCGGGGAAAGGAACATCGACTATGCTCAGGGGGATGTTGCCCTGCTGGTCACGGAGCCGGAACTAACCCTGATCCGCAGGATGATCCAGCTACCGGAGATAATAGAGATGGCAGCTCGTAACCTCGAGCCTCATCACCTGCCTTATTACGCCCAAGAGCTGGCCACCGTCTTCCACAGCTTCTATAAGCAGTGCCGAGTGGTCTCCAATGATGAACCTTTAACCTGGGCTCGGCTCAAGCTGGTGGCAGCAGCCAAGATCATCCTCGCCAGGACCCTTTACCTCATGGGGATGACCGCGCCGGAGCAGATGTAAGCTTTAAAGCCCCTGCTCTTTGAACCTCCTCGCCATCTGGGGATAGACCTCAAGGTGCCCTTTTATCCAAGATAGCTGGTTCTCTGAGATCTTGCCTTTGACCTCGGCTGGGGCCCCGGCGACGAATGAGCCGTCGGGGATCTTCATCCCCTCGGTGACCACTGAGTTAGCGGCGATAAAGCACCGGTTGCCCACCTCGGCGTGGGGCAGGATGGCGGCATTAAAGCCGATAAAGACGTCATTCCCGATGCTGCGGCTGTGGACCACTGCGCCGTGGGTGATGACCACATTGTTGCCGATCTCCATCGGCTCCCCTGGCATGCCATGGATGACGCAGTTGTCCTCGACGTCGGTGTTACTACCGATCCTGATCTTGGTGAAGTCGGCCCTGACCACAGCGCCGGGCCAGACAGCCGAATTTGGGCCGATTTCCACGTCGCCGACAACATAGGCTGCCTCGCTGACCCAGGCCGATTCAGCTATCTTTGGGCTCTTGCCATCAAA
>JAUWZY010000064.1 GCA_030615045.1 Chloroflexota bacterium | reverse complement strand
GTCCAGTAAGCAGCACCCATAGTTGTCGAGGAAAATGCGCATCGCCTCTGACCAGGGGCTGATCCTTATGTTCCTGACCATATGTACTGCATCGAAGAAGTGGACAAATTTCACCGCTAACGTTGGCATTACCGGCACGCTGCCATCTGTGGGCAGAACGCAGACGTCGAACTCCATAAGTGTGGCATAGAGGCCATCGTAGCCAACGTCGAACTTCGCCCAGTACCAGCGATACCAATCATAAATCGGGAATGCGGGATAGGTTGTGGTGTTTGACAGGTCGCAGCAGAAGGTGACATTGGCGGTACCGCCTGCGGGGATGGTCGCCGGGTTGGGGGTTATCGTCCAGTCCGCACCGGTGATGTCGCCGTCTGACCAGGTGAAGTCGAGGTCATGGTCAACAGTGTCCAGGTTCCGAAATGTCACCGTGAAGCAAACATCGTCATCGCCCTCATAGGCATACCTGGCCAGCTCCGGCGCTCCCTCATACCATGCGAAGGAAACAATCTCAGGGCAATTGGTGAGCACTATCTTGTTGAATGTGCCATTCAAATACATCGGAGTTCATTCCAGGTTTCCCTGATTCACTGGGTTTCCCTCATCGTTTGCCTGCGCTGGGGTCGCCGGCGTAAGCAGCGCTATCAGCGAGAGCAGCAGGGCTGAAGCCAGCAGCGGTGACAGCACCATCGCTAATCTCTTGACTTTCATCTCTTCATCACCCCCTTTCTATCAAAATCATAAAGGGAACCAAGTGTATTAACCCCAAGCTCCCTTTTTCCCGTTTAAAATCCTTTCTCGCCTCAGGCATTTAGAGCATGGGGAAGTAATTCATCCTGATGAAGGCGAAGTTCTGCCTTACCTTATCCCCACCCCTGATGATATTGCCATACTCGGTGCTATGCCCGGGGAGCACATATTCGATGTCTAACTGCGACAGCTTTTCGATGCTTCGCTTAAGCACCATGCTGTTGCCACCGGGGAGGTCGGTGCGGCCGATGCCGCCATAGAATATCACATCGCCGCTGATAAGGACTTTGTTATCCGGCCAGTAGATGCTTATCGAACCAGGGGAGTGACCTGGCGTGTGCAGGATGCTGAGGGTTAACCTACCTTCCTTGCCCAGATTTAACTCCCCTTCCTTGAGATAGAAGTTGGGCTCGAAATCCTCCTCACTGGGCAACATGCTGAGCAATCTTTTGCCCGCACCTTTGCGGTATTCATCCTCATCTCTATGAAGGGCGATCAGTGCTTGTTTCGCTTTACCTTTCCCTTTCTTGGCCTCGCTTTTGGCCACAAAAAGCTGATTTGCTTCACAATGGTCAGGGTGGCAGTGGGTATCGATGATTAAACCGATATCCTCGGCTCTGATCCCATCCCGTTCTATAGAGCTGACGAGACGCTCAAAGCAGCGCTCACCGCTATCGTTGGCTTTGTGCCCTGGGTCGATGAGGACGTGGGGCCTATCGCCGCGGAGGACGCCGGCGAAAAGATAACTATGACAGTTGTTACCTTTCCCCTGCCAGAGATAGCAATATAGATTATCGATGAGTCTCATCTCGATTTCGGCTAAGGTCCCTGATTCGGGAAAGTAGCTCGGCTAAGCTATCCACGATGGCATCCGGGCTCTCCTGGGAAAGGGCTCCTTCTTGAGCCACCCCGGTGGAGATGGCGATGGTCATCACCCCCGCCGCCTTGCCCGTGATGATATCGGCCTGGGAATCACCGACAAATACGCAGTCCTCAGCTGATAGCTCCAGCTCCTGGGCGCACTTAATTAGCCCCTCTGGGGCTGGTTTTCGCTCCGCGTCAGCTCCTGTGATTATAACATCGATGAGGTGGTCGATGTTTAGCCGGCGCAGCTCCAGCCATTTTTGCTCCCCGGAAGTGGTCCTTCCAGTGACAATTCCCACCTTGAGCCCCATCTCCTTTAGCGAGGACAGAACCTGCGCCGCCCCCGGCTTGAGGGATACATTCTGCTCCAGCTTCTGATAAGCCTTTATTGTCTCCTTTATACAGTCGAGCCGTTTCTCTCTGTCGCTGAGCTGAGTCGGGAATAACTGCTGAAGTATCTGCTCCAAAGGTACGGCCCAATTGAGCAGAGAAGCTAATTCCTCTTTGCTCACCGGCGCTAAGTTGAACCTCTCGATGCCTTGGTTCAGGGCTTGGGTGTAGGTTTCCAGGGAATCGATGAGAGTGCCATCAAGGTCAAATATCACCCCTTTTATCCTGCCCATTTCCCGCCCCTATTTTAGCTGCAATTCACCGTTTTGGGAAGAGATTTTTGCCATGAAGCGGAAAATTGAACCAAACGCTGCTTGAGTTTATAATATCTTTGACCGGGCACGAGGATAGCACGATGGGAAACATGAAGAGTGCCTTTGAGCGGGCATGGGAACGAGCGGAAGGGCTGGGAAAGCTGACACCGCAGGAGATCAGGGAGCGGAAGGAGGAGGAATTCACCCTTATTGGGCAGGGTTTAGCCCAACGATATCTGGAGCATGGTCATCACGATGTGTTGCAAGAAGGGCTCGATAAATATGGTGGCGAGGAAAAGGAAATAGCGATTAAGGGTGTGCTATCGAGTTTGGTGGCCGCGATCGAAAGAGGAGATTATGAGATAGCAGCGAGGGCCATGGCCGGGATTCAAACCCTAAAAGGGAATGGCCCGATTCGGGAGATAGCTGAAGAGGTGGAAGTCATTTTTCAGGAATATGAAGAAGCAAAACAACAAAGATACGAAAAGGTAAAGGGACAATTGGAAAGAGAAGAGAGAGAAATACTCCATCAATTACGGATCTCAGGGAGCGCCGTTGAGGAGGTTAACTTAGAGGTCAGCGGCGCTTGGGACAGGGCTTGTGCCGAACTTCGCTCCCAATTGGGCGAAAGACTGCATCAGCTTACCAAACAGCTGTTAGACCTTTTGAGCATCGGGCAAACATAAGAGGGCGGGATTACCATTCCTCGCTCCAGGCCCCCTCCCCGATGAGGGGAACCCAGCGGCAGGGGCCGAGGTCTTGGCTCAGAAGCTCGCCTTTTCTCCTGACTATTTTGATCAGCTCCTGCTCATAACGGGAACCTATAGGGATGAGCAGACGACCGCCCTCAGCCAATTGATCCAATAGCTCCTGAGGCACTTTGGGAGCGCCTGCGGTCACTATGATGGCTTGGTAGGGGGCACCTTTGCGCCAGCCGATGGTCTTCTCAGCGAGATGAACCTCGATGTTGGTGTAGCCCAACTCAGCGAGCAGTTTCCTTGCTGCATCGGCGAGCTTCTGATGCCGCTCCACAGTAACCACCCACCATGCCATTTGGGCCAAGATCGCTGCCTGATAGCCGCTGCCGGTCCCGATCTCTAAAACCCTGTCCATGCCAGTGAGTTCCAGAGCCTCGGTCATCAAGGCCACGATGAAGGGCTGAGATATCGTTTGCCCCATATCGATGGACAAGGGTATATCCTCATAGGCCAGATAGCGGCTTGAGCTGGGCACGAAGACCTCCCTGGGGACACGCGCCATGGCCTGGAGCACCCTCTCGTCCTTGATCTCCCGGCGCAGGTGCTGGAATAACCTCTGCTTAGCCTCCTCCAGATCCAACATGGGCTCACAACCGGTCGTCATTGTTATGCAATATATCACGAAAAAGGGGAGCAAGCAAGGGGTAACATCTTCTTGCTAATGGGCGCCGGGATTGCTATACTTAGCCGTGAACTATAGGTGATAGTTATGACCTACGAGACCGTTATCGGGCTTGAGGTTCATGCCCATCTCTTGACCAAGAGCAAGATGTTCTGCGGCTGTAGCACCGACTACGCCAACGCCCCGCCCAATACCCATGTCTGCCCCATCTGCCTCGGCATGCCCGGCGTCTTGCCCGTGATCAATTGGAAGGCGATGGAGTATGCGGTGATGACCGCTCTGGCCCTCAACTGCACCATCTCGGAGTTCACCAAGTTCGACCGTAAGAACTATCCCTACCCGGATCTGATGAAGGGCTACCAAATCTCGCAATATGACACCCCTTTGTCCCGTAACGGTTGGCTGGAAATCGAGGTCGATGGCAAAAGGGGGAGGATCAATATCACCAGGGTTCATCTTGAGGAGGATGTAGCTAAACTCATCCACCGCACCGACCCCTCGGGGGAGTCCTATAGCTTGGTCGATGTCAATCGTTCTGGGATACCCCTTTTGGAGATTGTGAGCGAGCCCGATATCCGTTCCCCTGAGGAGGCGCGACAATACCTGATGAAGCTGCGCAGCATCCTGCAGTATTTAGGGGTATCCACGAGGAACATGGAGGAGGGGAGCTTCAGGTGCGATGCCAACGTCAGCATCCGCGGCGAAGATAGCCCCAGGTATTCCGCCAAGATTGAGGTCAAGAACATGAATAGCTTCAAGGCGGTGTACCGCGCTTTGGAATATGAGGCGGAACGGCAAAGGAAATTACTTGAGGAGGGAGGACAGCTGGTTCAGGAGACCAGAAATTGGGTGGAGGAGAAAGGGGTCACGGTGGCCCAGCGCAGCAAAGAGTATGCCCATGATTATCGCTATTTCCCCGAGCCGGATCTGCCCCCGTTGGTGCTGAGCCCGGCCTGGGTTGAGGAACTGAGTTCCGCCTCCCCGAGCTCCCCGATGCCAGGCGGGAGCGGTTTATGGCCCAATATGGCTTGCCGCTTTACGATGTCAATCTCATCGTCGGCTCTAAAGCGTTTGCCGCTTACTTTGAAAGCTGCGTCCAGATTTCCCCTCCAGGCAATAGGCTTGAGAAAAGGGCCAAGGCGGTGAGCAACTGGATGCTGGGAGAGCTCTCCAGGCTGCTCAACGCCAGCGGCATCGAGGTCGATGAAGCTAAGGTCAAGCCACAGCACCTTGCCGAGATGCTTGATTTGGTCGACGAAGGCACTTTGAGCGTCAGCTTGGGCAAGAGGGTATTTGAAGAGATGTTCTATTCTGGAAAGAGGGCCTCTCAGATCATCGCTGAGCAAGGACTGACGCAGATCAGCGAGGCATTCGAAATCGAGTCCGTTGTGCAACAGGTCTTAGCGGCAAATGCCCAGGCGGTAGCGGATTTTAGGAAGGGCAAGGAGCAAGCTCTGCGCTTTCTCGTGGATCAGGTGATGAGGGCTACCAAAGGGCGAGCCAATCCCCAGCT
>JAUWZY010000055.1 GCA_030615045.1 Chloroflexota bacterium | reverse complement strand
CCCAGGACATGAAACGATGCAGACCCCCCTGCCGTTTGATGATTTCGACCCCGGGCCTCAGATAAAGATGGTAGGTATTGCCTAAGACGATCTCGACCCCCAGAGACCTTAGGTCATCAGGGGTTAGGGTCTTGACCGTGCCTTGACTTGCCACCGGGATAAAGGCCGGGGTCAGCACCGAGCCATGAGGTGTGGTCAGGACACCAGCACGGGCCCCTGTTTTGGGGCATGTTTTTGCTAACTGGAAGAGCTGGCTCATGCTCAGATCCAAAAATCGAAACAAAGGGCGAGGAAAATAAGCCCCAAGTAGGGATATGCCGATAGCTTATACACCCTCCAGGCATCGTTAGAGGCGCCAGTCAACAGCAGCCGGCTGTTGGCATAGAGCATGATCAGGCCCAAAATGTTGGCCACGGCGAAGAAAAGCCAGCCCAGGTTCGCTGCATACCAAAGGGCCAGCGAGGTGCCATAGAGCAAAATCGATAGCAACAGTAGGACTTTTATGGCATTCCTGACTTCCCAGCTCACGGGAAAATATCTGATCCCAGCCTGAAGGTAATCATCGCGATAGGCAATCATGATGCTCCAGACATGGAGTGGCACCCAGATAACGATGAGCAAGCTGAGAGAGAGGATGGTCCAGCTCATCTCAGGATCGAAGGCTAAGTAACCGATGAGCACCGGAGCACAGCCGGCGATCGCGCCTTGGAAAACACAGGTCATCTTCTTCCGCCATAATGAAGCCGAGATAACGCCGATGAGGCCGAAGAGGAGGCAAAGCGGATGCAAAAGCCAAGCCAGCACTAAAGCAACGATGATCAAGACTATAGCCAGGGGCAACATCTTCTCTGGCGGGTCGATTCTCTTTGCCGGCAAGGCGCGATGGTTAGTCCTCACCATCCTGGCATCGACGTCGCGATCGAGGTAATTGGTGAGCCCGTTTGCTCCGGCGCTGCCCAAGGCAACCGCTGCTAAGACGCCGAGAAAGGGCCATATAGAGGGATAGCCTCCTGCGGCTGCAATGGCGGCGCAAACGCCGATAAAGGTGAGCAGGAGGCTTTCTTTGGGCTTGAGCACCTCGATATAGTTCCAAGCCGTTCTATACATGAATTGGCAATCAGACATCCCTACGAATACAGGCCTTCCAAGCTTCCTTAAACCGCTCATCTAATATATGCATAGCCGCCCCTTCTCGGGTTTTGCTTCCCGTCACCCTTGCATCATCAATTCCTCGAGCACGCTACGCACTACTTCCTGGGGCACATCTGTCCGAATCACCGCCTGGCCAATATCCTTGAGCAACACCCAGCGCACCGCCCTTTCCCTGACCTTCTTGTCAAGCTCCATGGCCTGGACGATTTTCTTTATGTCAACATCACGGTAGCCCGTGGGCAAGCCGAAATTTTGCAAAATGGCTCGCTGCTGCTCCATAACCTCCCCAGACAAGAGCCCGAGGCGCTGGCTGATCATCGCCGCGCCCATCATGCCGATGGCTACCGCCTCGCCGTGGAGCAGACGCTCATAGCCTGTCGCCGCCTCCAAACCATGGCCGATGGTATGCCCATAATTCAAGATGGTGCGAAGTCCTGTTTCCCTTTCATCCTCGCCGACTACCTTAGCTTTGATGCTGGCGCTGCGTCTTATCGCCTCAGCGGTGAGCTCAGGCTCTAAATGGAGCAGCTCGTTGGGGTGAGCCTGCAAAAGCTGGAGCAGGTCTGGATCCAGGATCATGGCGTGCTTGATCACCTCAGCCCAGCCGGAGACCAGCTCGCGAGTGGGCAAGGTCTTCAGCATCTGGAGATCGGAAAGCACAAGCCGGGGCTGATAGAAGGCGCCGATGAGGTTCTTGCCCTGAGGATGATCTACCGCCACCTTGCCCCCAATGGCGGAGTCAACCATAGCTACCAAGCTGGTGGGGACTTGAACCAAGGGCATGCCGCGAAGGAAGGTTGCGGCCACAAATCCAGCCAGGTCACCAACCATGCCTCCGCCAAGAACTGCGATGACATGGCCCCGCTCAGCATAGCGGTCCACCAACCAATCGTAGATCTCAACTGCAACTTCGATGGATTTGCTCTTCTCACCCTGGGGCACAACAAAAGAGTGGACCACAAAGCCGACTCGTTGGAGGGAATCCGCCACTTGAGCGCCGTAAAGGGGGAAGACCCCGTCATCGCTGATAATGTAAACGTTGCCAGAAAGCCCGATGTTTTGCATCTTTCTTCCCAGCTCAGGGAGCAAATTCCAACCGATGAAGATGGGATAGCTTTCGGCAGCAGTGGCGACTATGCAGGCAGCCTCTTGCACCTCCGCGGCCGGCGAGCTTATCCGCCGCCTTCCATATTCCCAGCCCCGCATCACCTCCTGGCACACCTCATCGATGGTCAGGTTGTCGGTGTGCACTGCCCAATCACAAAGGGCATAATATGGCTGACGAAGCCCCTTTAGCTCCTGTATATGCTGCTTGGGGTCTGGCTTAGCAAGAAGGGGACGAACCACAGTCTCGCCCTTTTCCGCATCGGCAAGGAGGCGGCGGTATATAGTATCGGGCTGGGCCTCGAGACAGATCACCACCCCGGCTTTCCTCATCAACTCCCGGTTGTCCGCATCGACGACAGCCCCGCCTCCAGTGGCGATAACCACATCTTTTCTCTGACAGGCGCTCTGCAAAACCCGACGCTCCAGCTCCCGAAACCGTTGCTCCCCATTTTGGCTGAAGATCTCTGGGATAGCCTTCCCGGCGAGGGACACGATCTCATCATCGGTGTCCACAAAGCTCCAGTCAAGGCGTCTCGCGACCTCCCTTGCTACCACTGATTTGCCGGTGTAGGAGAAACCGGTCAAGATGATGTTGTCAGAATTTCCTTGACCCATTGCACTCCATCTCGATAGTCATAATCTCCCAGCGCCTCAGGGTACTGATGAGCGCTTTCAAAGATAATGGGATAAGAGGGTTGTCCCATGATCTTCAGCACCCGGGCGATATCAACCCATCCCTGCTCAGGGTCTTGGCTGGGGTGGACTGGGATGTGGCGAAAGGCTTGATAATCATCGCCATTGCGGGTATTCCAGAGATGGATTGAGCCCGTATAGGGGACGATTTGCTCGGCGAAGTCGTAGAGATCGAAGCCAGCGCTTTGAGAGGCGAGTTGCATATGACCGGTATCAAAGCAGTAGCGGAGCACAGGGTATTGGCTCAGCATCTGGCTCAGGAATTCAATATTGAGAAAGGGGCTAGCCCCCACACCTTCGATGTGGATCGGCATCTTTCGCCTTTCGCTGAGCTCGGCGAGCCAGTCGCAGCTCCTCCAAGCGATGGTCGCAAGCTTGGCTTCGCTCTCACCGGCAGCATCAGAAGCCGGGGTGGGGAAGTGCACCACCACATATTGGGCACCAAATTCATCAGCCGGTTCCATAGTCCCGACGATCATCTTCATAGTGAGGTTTCTATTTTCCTTGTCCACATCGCAGAGGAAGGACCAGGTTGGCGGGTTAGGATACCAATCGGGGCTCACTAGCGGGGCATGGATGCTCACTGCCAAATCACGGTCTATGATCTGCCGCTTGAGGGCTGGGAGAGCCTGCTCAAGGAAGTTATAGAATTCTCCCCTTTTTAACCCATTGTTCAGTATCCCTTCTTCCAGATGATGAAGTCGGTTACAGTGGAAACCAAGGTCGCTCATTATTTAACACCCCGCTGAAAAATCGAATTTTTCAGCGGCTGGATTCGTATTTAAGCCCTATTGATTCCAGGTAAGAGCGATGATTACGCCGAGTCTCTTCGATATGGTCTCCACCGAATTTCTCCACAAAGGCCTCGGCGAGGGTGATGGCCAGCATGGCCTCCCCGATGACACCAGCGGAGGGAACACGGCAGATATCACTGCGCTCGAAGTGTGCCTCGGTTTTCTCACCGCTGCGGATGTCTATAGAAGGCAATGGCTGGCCCAGTGTGGGGATGGGTTTGAGCACCGCCCGCACAACTATCGGCTCTCCGTCGGTCATGCCGCCTTCAATGCCTCCAGCGCGGTTGGTGGCATGATGCCACAGATCCTCGATTATGTCATGAGCCTGTGAGCCCCTGAGGTTGGCCAGGGCAAAACCAGCACCAATCTCCACACCCTTCACCGCGTTAATGCTCATCATCGCCTGCGCAATGCGACCATCGAGCCTGCGATCCCAATGTACATGACTGCCTAAGCCAACAGGGACGCCGCTGGCTATGACCTCAAAACATCCCCTACCGTGTCTCCCGCTTGCTTAGCTTCATCGATAGCTTTCATCATGGCTTGTTCCGCTTCACTGTCAGCACAGCTCACAGGAGAGGCTTCCACCTTAGCCCAATCGACTGGAGCCGTGCTCTGGGCCCAGCAGCCGCCAATGCAAATGGTGTGGCTGTGGAGTTCGATGCCGAATTCCTCCAGCAGTCTCTTAGCTATAGCACCGACGGCAACCCGGGCCGCGGTCTCACGGGCACTGGCCCGTTCCATAATCGGGCGTATATCGTCAAGATGATATTTAATAACGCCGGGTAGATCGGCGTGACCGGGACGGGGGCGGGTTACGGGCTCAACCCTCGCTTCCGGGAGCGAGATGGCCATTATCTCCTTCCAGTTCTCCCAATCACGATTGGGGATGAAGAGAGAAATAGGGCTGCCTATAGTCAGGCCATGGCGAACCCCAGAGACAATATCAGCATGATCCTGCTCTATCTCCATGCGGGCGCTTCGCCCATAGCTCTTTTGCCGCCGTGCCAGCTCGCGGGCGATATATTCATCATCGAGGGAAAGCCCTGCGGGAATTCCCTCGATGATGACCACTAATCCTTTGCCGTGGGATTCACCTGCGGTGAGGAAGCGGAACATCAGCTCTCCTTGCCCTCCGGCCCTTGCTTAAATGGCTCTCCGAAATAGAGCTTTATATGTGGCCAGGGGATCTCGATGCCCTCTTGGTCAAAGGCTTTTTTAATCCTCTTTCTGAGCTCGCCCATCGCTTCCCATTGATACATTGGTTTAGTCTCGCCCAATATCTTGATCTCGATCCCGGAATCGCCAAACTTGTCCACGCGGAGTACCTGAGGCGCGTCGAACATGAGCGGCTTCCAGTATTCCTCATCGGCCATCTCCCGGCCCACCCGATTTATCACCGCAGTTACATGATCCATGTCCTCGCCATAAGCCACCGAGATATTGAGATTTACTCGCGCCCAATCCTTGGTGTAGTTGCTGGTGGTTCTAATCTGGCCATTGGGGACAATATGGACAATGCCATCGAGGTCCCGTAATATCGTTCTCCTTATAGTTATGTCCTCAACCAAACCGGAGACGTCGGCGATCTGGACCCAATCCCCAATTGCATATTGGTCCTCCATAATGATGAAAAAGCCAGATATGACATCCCTGATGTGACCTTGCGCACCCAAGCCGATGCCGATGCCAATAATCCCACTGCCAACGAGCAGGGGAGTGATATTGAGGCCGATCTCGGAGAGCATGATAAATGCGGCTATGATCCAGATGACCACTGCCGCGACTCGCACCAGAAAGCGACCCAGCGTATCTGCCCTTTGTTTGATTTCCTCCGGCAGACGGGCCTTTTCCTCCCTTTCCGAAAGCCAGGGGATAAGCCGATCCCGAACTTCTTTGGCTTTGCGCGCCACGCCACCTCTTGACTTTCGGGTGATGATCTTGGTCACGACTCTGGGGAGCAAAACCTTTGCAATCTGATGGGCAATGATGGCAAGGACGATGATAATGAGCAGGCGAATGCCATGGCTGCCAAGCCAAGCCCCGATGCTGATGCCGACATCTCTCAGCCAGGATAATAGCGGGGACACATCGACGCCAACCCTGGGCAGGATGCCAGCCACTACGCCGAAGACAATTATTATAGTCCCAATCCAGACAAGGATTCGACTGGTAATGCGAGATGCCCTGCCCCAGTCCTCGCCGCTGGGGGTCATCTTGTTCACAATGGCCCTGACCCCTTTGGGCATTTACCTTCTCAAAGCCCAGTAGGCTAAGGCGGCTATTACCAGAGTAACCAGCAACCAAATGCCCTGGTCTAAAAACCAATTCACTTTGTTCCCCTCGGCTTCTTACTCAATTGCCAAACCTTTTCTTGCCTCTTCGAACATTATGTCAATAGGAGCCTCGGCTCCCGTCCAGAGCTCAAAAGCTGCCGCCCCCTGATACACCAGCATCCGCAAGCCACTTAAAGTCCGGGCTCCGACCCTTTTGGCGGCGATCAATAAGGGCGTCTCTATAGGATTATACACTACATCATAGATCAGCGCCTGCTTGGGGATGAGCTTTGCTGAGAGAGGCGACTGCCCCTCGGTGGCACTGTGTTTCATTCCCACCGAGGTGCAGTTAACCAAG
>JAUWZY010000094.1 GCA_030615045.1 Chloroflexota bacterium | reverse complement strand
GGGTCATCTTGGCCCTGTTTACCACCTTTGCCGCAGACTCCGGTGCTTACCTCATTGGTCGTGCCTGGGGCTGCCATTTGATGGTGCCCAGGATAAGCCCGGGGAAGACCTGGGAGGGGGCCTTCGCCGGGCTCATAGCTGGCATCGCTGCCGCCATCGCCTTGAATGCCATTCTTGGGCTCCCTATGGGCTACTGGCAAGTCGGCCTTCTCGGCTTTCTTATCGCTGCCTTCGCCTTTGCGGGCGACCTTGTGGAATCGGTGCTCAAAAGGAGCACCGGGGTCAAGGACTCGGGGGGATTGATTCCAGGGCATGGCGGCATCCTCGACCGGCTCGATTCCGTCGTCTTCACTGTAGTTCTGGTATACTATTATGTAGTATGGGTGATAATGTGAAGCGGCTGGCGATCCTGGGCTCCACAGGTTCGATAGGGCGGCAGGTGTTGGAGGTGGTGCGCTCCTTCCCCGACAGGTTCCAGGTGGTGGCTTTAGCTGCAGGTAAGAATACCTCTCTGTTGGCTCAGCAGGCTCAGGAATTCGGCCCCAAGCTGATCTTCGCTCAGAACCCCGATGACCACATGGTCGGGAGGGCAAGATATCTTCCTGTGGAGGAGATGGCAAGCCATCCCGATGTCGATTTCGTGGTCATAGCCACCTCGGGGAAGGCGGGGCTGATGCCTACCCTGTGCGCCATCCACAGCGGGAAGACCATCGCTTTGGCCAATAAGGAGACTTTGGTTATGGCCGGGGGAGTGGTGATTGCCGAAGCCCACCGTTATGGAGTCACCCTCTTGCCCATCGATAGCGAGCTTAGCGCCATCTGGCAGTGCTTACAAGGTGAGGAAAGGGGACAGGTTGCTCGGATTATTCTCACTGCATCTGGCGGGCCTTTTCGAGATTATTCCAGGGAGGAACTTGCCCGGGTGACCCCTGAAGAGGCGTTAAGGCACCCCACATGGCGAATGGGAGGGAAGGTCACCATCGATGCAGCGACCTTAATGAACAAGGGCCTCGAGGTTATCGAAAGCCACTGGCTTTTCGATATCCCCTTTGACCATATCGAGGCGGTGCTCCATCGAGAAAGTATAGTGCACTCTTTAGTCGAGTTTGCCGATGGCTCGGTTAAGGCGATGCTCAGTCCGCCGGACATGAGGTTGCCCATTCAGTACGCCCTTTCTTACCCCGAGCGCTGGCAGAACCTTGACCTCACTCGCCTGGACTTAGCTCAGGTTCACCGCTTGAACTTCGAGCCAATAGACATCGACAGGTTCCCCTGCTTTGAGCTCGCCGTGGAGGCGGGAAGGAAAGGTGGCACCTATCCTGCAGTCCTTTGCGCCGCCGATGAGGTAGCAGTTGAGCTCTTCATGCAGCAAAGGCTCGGCTTCCTTGAAATCGCCGAGCTGGTGGAGAGTGTTCTCAGCCAGCACCAGGGCATAATAGAGCCTTCGCTTGAGGATATCCTGGCTGCTGATGCCTGGGCTCGGGAGGTAGCTAAGAGCTCGACCTCGAGGGCCGTGGAATGACGTGGCTTATAGCTATAATCGCCTTTATCCTGATCCTGGGGTTGGTCATCTTAGTCCATGAGCTGGGGCATTTCATCACTGCCAAGAAGTCCGGGATCAAGGTTGAGGAGTTTGGCATCGGCTTCCCACCGCGGCTCCTCTCCTTCAAGCGAGGCGAGACCATATATTCGCTGAACCTCATTCCCATTGGTGGCTTCACCAAGATGTTGGGCGAGGAAGACCCAAGCCATCCCAGAAGCTTGGCCGGCAAAAGCATCCGCACCAGGCTCTTGGTCTTGAGCGCGGGCTCCATTATGAACATTTTGCTTCCCATTTTGCTTCTTTCCATAGCCTTCATGATTCCCAGGCAGGTAGTCGCAGGGGGCGATGTCCAGGTTTACGAGGTGACCCCCGGTTCCCCGGCGGCATATGCGGGCATCCAAGTGGACGATATAATCTTGACTGCCAATGGTCATGAAATCTCCAACTTCGATGAGCTGCACGAGGTCATAGAAGACGCTGATCATGAGGGCCAGCCTGTCGCAATGGTTCTGGACAGACCTGGTGTTGGCGAAGTCCCTGTGACCGTTAACCCGCCATATCTCGATGGCGCTCGTATCGGTGTTACTCTGCAATTGGTGAACCCTTACTACGAGACCGTGTCCTACCCGATAGGGAAGGCCATTGCCGAAGGCTTCCGCCAGACCTGGAATATAATATCCCTGACCGTAACAGGTTTTTTTAACCTGATCACCGGTCAGGGCGGCGTGGACGTAGTGGGCCCGATCGGCATTGCCCAGGCAACTGGCGAGGTGGCTAAGTTGGGGGTTGCCTCCCTGCTTATATGGGCGGCTATCCTCAGCGCCGTTATTGGCATAATGAATCTGCTGCCCATCCCCATGCTTGACGGGGGAAGGATTTGCTTTGTCCTTTTAGAGTGGGTGCGCCGCGGGAAACGAATCTCGCTGGAGCGGGAGAGACAGGCCCATCTCGTCGGCCTCATGCTTTTGCTGACCCTGGTCCTGGTGGTAAGCTATTTTGACCTGTCAAGGCTCATTGGGGGAGAAAGCATCTTGCCATGAGGCGTCGCTTTGCTAAGCCGATTGCAATCGGGGATGTGGTTGTCGGGGGTGGCAATCCCATTGTGGTCCAGTCGATGACTAAGACTGACACCTCCGATATTTCAGCCACTGTAAACCAAATCGGCAAGCTCTCGGAATGCGGCTGCCAGATTGTACGGGTGGCGGTGCCCGATAACGAGGCGGCTCAAGCCCTTTCACAGATCAAGCGCCAGTCGCCGCTTCCCATCGTCGCCGATATCCATTTCGACCATCGGCTTGCCCTGGCTGCTTTAGAGAGTGGGGTCGATGGGCTCAGGCTCAATCCAGGAAACATCCGAGACCGGGAGAAGATCGCCGCTGTGGTTCGTGCTGCCGGGGAGCG
>JAUWZY010000072.1 GCA_030615045.1 Chloroflexota bacterium | reverse complement strand
ATCCTGATGGGATATTGACAAAAAGCTGGGAAAGAAGGCCCTTGAGCTTGGGCTTGACCTCAGCCTCGGTGAGGTTGGTGCGCAGCAGCCGAACACCACAGTTGATATCGAAGCCCACACCTCCAGGTGAGACCACGCCTTCATCGACCTCGGTCGCAGCCACCCCACCGATGGGAAAACCATAGCCCCAGTGGATATCGGGCATAGCCAGTGATTTGCCCACAATCCCGGGCAAGAAGGCGACGTTAGCCACCTGCTCCAGGGCCTGCTCCCCTTGGATAACCTTTAGCATATGCTCATCGGCATAGATAAGTCCGGGAACACGCATCCCTGGCTTGTAGTTCTTCTCGATCTGCCAGCGGTAATCATCGATCTTGGTCAGCTTTCCCTCCCAGCGTGGCATCTGCTCCACCCCCTTAGACATCGAAGATTATCTGGGCTCTGAAGCCATCTCCCTTTTCCACCTTGAGCATGTGATAGGTAGCTGCCTTAACCTGGGTCTTGAGCACATGGCGCAGCGGGTCGAACTTCTCTCCATAAGCATTTGCCCGCAGCCTGTGCTCCTCCAGATTTATGACTTCAAACCCGTTGAAGATGACGTGCTCGACATCGAAAAGATATAGAAGTTCATTGAGCCAGGCGACCAAAAGAGCCTCTTTGTCATCAGCGGTGACCTCGATCTCGCGGCAGAGCGCGTTATCTACCCCCTCGAGCTCGGCAACCAGGCTGAACATGGCATAGGCTGCGGTGGCGAAGACCTCTTTTTCATCTTTGCCATAAGCGATGATGCCGATATCGGCAGTGTGGTCGATAATCTCAAATCTCAAAGCGACGTTTTCCTTTGTATTATTGTGTGTTAGCCGATTTGTTACTGGTCGCCACGTGTTCCCTCTCTTCTCCCCGGCTTGCTTTGCATTAGTAGCGCAGTCTCATGCCTCCGGCGTTCCATGGCCTCGATTCTTAGCGGTTTGGCCCTTGTCCCGAAGAAACCACGTTCATATTCCTCGAAATTGACCCCAAGCATGAACTCAACCCTGCTAATGCCATAGCACAGGACCCACATTAGCCCGCAGAGGGGATGACGGAGAAGGCAAGACATGATGGTTCGCCACAGGCCGGGAACGCTCATGTCCTCGTCTATCAAGTCTTTGCCGAAGTACTGACGCGACTTGTTGGTGTAGAAGAAGTACCTGCTCCATTGATGACTGAAGTCTGCAATTGATTCAGGCGGTCCATAGTAGAAGATAGCATCCTCAGCCCATACAAACTTGCGGCGCTGTTGAATACAGGAGTAGAAGATAAACTGGTCATCGGCGAGAGAGCTTGGCAAGGAAAGGTGTTGATAAAAGCCTCTTGATAGAGCCATGACAGACCCACTTATACTCCACCAGCAAATGGGTTTTTGCCTTCTGACCTTGTCCACTAGGATCCAGTCGAAATATGCTGCGTACTTTGCGGGATTGAGAGTAAAGCCTGGACGCACACGGACAAGGCCGCCCTGTGCCAATGCAGCTTGCCCTTCATGGAAGTATCGCAACAGGTTTACCAGGGCATCTTTACCTAACCTGTGGTCGGCGTCGATGAAAACAAGAACATCTGCACTGGTGACTGAGAAGGCTAGATTTATCGAGTCCTGCTTGCCTTTCCTTTCTTGCTTTCTGATTAGTTTCACCCTTTGGTCTCTGGTGGCAACCTGCTGCACGATATCATCTGTTTGATCTGTCGATGCATCCGATACCACATATATATGCTGGATTTGAAACCAGTCATCCTGCTTTGCCATGATCACGTCATTCAACAAGCCTTCAATACAACTTCCTTCATTGAATGCAGGAATGACGATATCAACTGTGACTGCTGCCAGCTTGGGTTCGTCCTCAATTGTGTCCCAGAGGATAACTCTGCTGGTCATCGGTGTGACTCTATTTGCCATGTGCACCTCGCTTTTTGGGTTCTCCCTTTGCCAGTAGGCTTTGTTCACAGAGTGCTAATGCAATGGTTCTGCGTCAATAAGTGTGATGACCTCCTATAGCCCTCCAAGATTATAGGTGGGATGTTTCACCGAGTCCGCCCGTCATGACCGGCATGGGGGAGCTCTCCATTACACTGCTTCTGCGCCCCACAAGGAATCCGAGCCAAGGCCAGATACCGTATAACCCGGGACTTCCCATTTCAACTCGCAATGAGCCAATTCTCATCCCCACCCCTCTTGGCACTGATATATTATTATATCACATTGGTAGCTATGGGGCCATTGTCAAGGGTGCCGAGGGTCAGGAATTATGCTATGATCAAGCTATGAGGCCCCAGTTCATCGTGGATACCAACGTGGGCAGGTTAGCCAAATGGCTGCGCATTTTGGGCTATGATACCCTGTTTATCAACGGTCTTGATGACGATGAGCTGATCCGAATCGCCATGGACGAGGGGCGAATTTTGATGACCAAGGATACCAGGATATTGAGGAGAAGAGTGGTCTATAACGGGCAGCTGAAGCTGGTTCTGATCCGGGATGACGATGTGCAAGGGCAAATTCGCCAGGTGGTGCAAACACTGAACCTTGACCACACCAAGCCATTTTCTTTGTGCCTTGAATGCAACCAGCCTTTAATCCCCAGGGGAAAAGAGGAAGTTCATGACTTAGTCCCGCCCTATGTGTTTAAGACCCAAACTCAATACATGCAATGCCCCTCCTGCCAGCGCATCTACTGGCGGGGGACACACTGGCAGCGGATGAAAGCGGAGCTTGAAAAGCTGTGGGCGGCAGACGAAGGTGATGGGAACGGAAGCGCTCTTATATCAGGCCCTGGCTGAGGGCAAGGCGAGATGTGGTGTCTGCCGGCGGCGCTGCATTATCGGCGATGGGGAGAGGGGCTATTGCCAGACCAGGATAAACCAAGGGGGCAAGCTTTATTCCCTGATCTATGGTGAGGTGGCCTCGGTTTCGATAAACCCGATAGAGAAGAAGCCGGTATTTCATTTCCTCCCCGGGAGCCGTTGGCTTTCCCTGGGCACGCTGGGCTGCAACTTTCGCTGCCCGGGCTGCCAGAACTGGGAGCTATCTCATGCTGAGGTCGGTCGGGGAGGGACAAGCTTCCTCTCGGCTGAGCAACTGGTGCAACTCGCCAAGCAGCATCACTGCTTGGGCATCTCTTGGACCTTTAACGAGCCCACCATCTGGTTTGAGTATACCCTGGACGGGGCTAAACTGGCCAAAGAGCAAGGTCTTTACACCAACTACGTCACCAATGGCTATATAACCCCAGAGGCCCTGGACAGCATCGGCCCATATTTAGATGTGTTTCGGGTTGATGTCAAAGGCTTCAGCCACGAAGCCTATCACAAGCTGGCCGATATTGGCGATTTCACCGGGATCTTGGAGAGCACGAAAAGAGCCAAGGAGAAATGGGGCATGCATGTGGAAGTGGTAACCAATGTGACCCCTGGATATAACGACGACGAGGAGCAACTGAGAGGGACCGCCTCTTGGATTCGCCAGGAACTGGGGGAATGGACTCCCTGGCATGTGACTCGCTTCTATCCCCACCTCAAACTCCGGCACCTTGAGCCGACCCCGGTAGCTGTCCTGGAAAGGGCAGTGAGGATGGCACATCAGGAGGGCTTGCATTATGCTTATCTGGGCAATATCCTGGGACATCCTATGGAGAATACCTATTGCCATCAGTGTGGCAGCCTTCTCATTCAAAGATATGGCTTCGATGTGCGCCAGTATAATATAGAAGGGACAAATTGCCGCTACTGCAAGGCGAGGATACCTGGGACCTTTGCCCAAAGGGCCCAAACCATGATTAAATCTTGACTTTTCTCACCTTCAGGTCTATGCTTGAAGCTGCCTTGATGAAGAAGATTGGCATTCTGTTTCATCCCAAAATCCCCGCCGCTGAGGCTTTAGCTCGTGACCTGGCGAAAAGCCTGGCTCGTTTAGAGGCTTCGGCTTGGCTTTGCTCTGCCTGGGATGAGGGTGAGGCTAAGGAGAAAGCCCCTGGAACGGACTTGATTTTGAGCATTGGCGGCGATGGCACCATGCTGCGGGCAGCACGCGTTGCTGCTCCTTTTTCCATCCCTATTTTGGGCATAAACCTGGGGCATCTGGGATTTATGATTGAGCTCACCGCTGAGGAGGTCCGGGATAAGATGCCTCACCTTCTTGCCGGGGAAGGCTGGCTTGATGAGCGTGCCATGCTGGAGGCCAGGCTTCTCTCGCGGGAGGGCAGCTTTCATGCCCTGAACGATGTCGTTGTGGCTCGGGGGGGCAGGGCTCGTGTTATCCGGGTCCAGGTTACCATCGATGGCGAGCCATTGACTGTGTATAAGTCCGATGGGGTCATTGTAGCTACAGCCACGGGGAGCACAGGCTATTCCTTAGCCGCTGGCGGCCCCATCCTGCATCCTCGGGCAAAGGAGCTGCTGCTGACCCCGATCTCAGCTCACCTCAGCTTGGCCACACCTCTGGT
>JAUWZY010000054.1 GCA_030615045.1 Chloroflexota bacterium | reverse complement strand
CGCAAAACCAAGCGAGAGATTGTGGAACATGGCGAATGCGTTGCTATCGTAGCCATTGATGCCCAGGATAATGTCATCCTGGTTCGTCAATTCCGCAAGCCCGTGGAACGGTCACTGTTGGAGGTGCCAGCAGGAGGGGTTGATCCCGGTGAGGAGCCCAGCGACTGCGCCCGCCGTGAGCTTGAGGAGGAGACCGGTTATTCGGCCCAGAATTGGGAATATTTAGCTGGCTTCTACACCAGCCCCGGCTTCTGCACCGAATATATGCATTTATTCTTAGCTACTGGACTGGAGCCGGGGGAGCAGGCTCCCGAAGCTGACGAGACCATCGAGGTGATCCATACCCCTCTATCCCAGATCCCGGAGCTTATCACCTCAGGTGAGATCTGCGATGCCAAAAGCATCGCCGGGCTGTTGCAGGTCATGTTCAGCCATAAGCGAGGAATATGAGGGTAGCAACGTCAACCGATGTGATAAATGTAATTGTAGCTGCGGGTTAGGTCACTTTTTTTGAGGATGCTCTTCTTATTAGCTCACGGATAAGCCACTTTATTTTCACATCCTCGGACCAACTATGATCAAAATCAGGGAAGTCCTGTAATAGCAACTCCTCTAACAACTCTGTCCACGGGACGCCCTTCGTCGATTGTGGAACCTCAGGTGGTTCGGGTTCTGGGGGCATTTCCGCTTTTGGCCGTTTGCTGCGCTCCCGTGTAATAGCTGTTTTGGGGGCACGGCCGAGCCTCGATTTTGCCTCCAGATGCGGAGACAGCGCGATGCCGGCATCTTTTGCCAGGGCCAGGAAAAATGAGACACACTTGTCACCGATGTTCCCCTTCGCCCCACAGTCTCTGAAGCACTGTTCTAATTGTCCCACGGTTGCTCTTTCAAGATTTAACTCGCCAAGTACGGGTTTATATGCTTCCTGAATTATGGTCTTCAGTTCAGCACGCCGCTCGTTCTCCTTGCAGTCGACTAACCGTTGTAACCTATCGGTTGGCTTATTATCCGAGTCTAGTAGTTTCAAGAAAACGAGCGTCCCCTTAACCGTAGTTCTGGTGCTGCCCGAAAACTTCATACCATCCCAGTAGCTTTTATCGAATTGCGGTGGAAGGTATTCTTCTACGGCCTCTAATAGTTTTAACCAAGTTGAATATGTCAGGTACGGCGGGAGACGGTCAAGCCTTTTTCCCCGATTTTTAGCCATAGTCCCCCATCTCATCTCAACTCATTTAATATTTTATCACTGTCCTAACCTTTTATCAATAGTCCTCTTTTTTATTTTGGTGGACATACGTTTGACAATTACCAATATCGTATTTATTCTTAGTATAACTCAGCAAAACTTTTGTCATGTCAAGAGGGGGTAAGGTCTTACAGGGATTTTCAAAACGCACGCTGCGAGATGTATAGCAGGAAAAGCCGGATTTTTGAATACGCTGAGCAATTAACAATTTACGCTGGAAGCACATTAAAAAGGGAAATAGCGACAGGCTGGGCGTAAGGAGTTTGCCGCTCCTCCTCTCTCCTTGCCTGGAGGGTTTGTAGCTGGGGGTACTCCCGAAGGCCCGTCTCCGAAACTCGAGTGTTCTTTCACACTTGAGCTTCAACCAGCGAGGTTGTCCCTCACCAGCCTGTCCGCTAATATTTTTGCCAAGCTTTAAAGCTTGGCAAAAACTTGTCTTAAGTCGATAGTATTAATAAAGCGGTTTACTTTTCAGCTTCTCAATTACCGCCTCCGCCACTTGGGAGGTGGTTGCCGCCTGCTCGGGCTTCAGGTCATAGGTGACTGCTTTCCCTTCAGCGATGACTTGAGTGATAGCCAGTTCCATCTTATCAGCTGCCTCTTTCTCCCCGATATAGTGGAGCATGATCACCGCGGAGAGCATAGTAGCTATAGGGTTGACCTTATTCTCCCCAGCATATTTGGGGGCGCTGCCATGGGCTGGCTCAAAGACGGCAATCCCTTCCCCGATGTTGGCGCTTGGTGCCACCCCTATCCCCCCGATGAGCCCGGCGCAGAGCTCGGAGACGATGTCTCCATAGAGATTGGGCAGGACCAGAATGTCATAGCGCTGTGGATTTCGCACCAGCTGCATGCAGAGGTTATCCACAATCACATCCTCAAATTCGATGTCGGGATAATCTTGCGCCACTTGGCGGGCTGCTTATAGGAACAGCCCATCGGAGAACTTCATAATGTTCGCCTTGTGCGCTGCGGTCACCTTTTTTCGACCATTAGCCCGGGCATAATCGAAGGCGAATTTGACAATCCTCTTCGACGCCCCCTCTGAAATGGGCTTGATGCTGATGCCGGAGTCGGCGCTTATCCTCTTCTGCCCGGCGGCAGCGATGAAATCGATAAGCCCTACGGTTTCATCTGTCCCTCTTTCGAACTCAATCCCGGCATAAAGGTCTTCGGTATTTTCCCTCACCACCACGATGTCCACATCTTGATATTTTGATGGGAGGCCTTGATAGCTTCTATAGGGACGAACACAGGCGTAGAGAGCCAATTCTTGCCGCAAGGCGACATTGACGCTCCTGAAGCCTGTGCCCACCGGTGTGGTCACAGGACCCTTGAGCGCTACCTTATTCTTCCTGACGGAATCGAGCACCTGTTGGGGGAGTGGCGTGCCATGCTTTTCCAGGGCGCTGGTGCCAACATCATGCGCCTCCCAGTTGAAGGAGATGCCGGTGGCCTCAAGCACCTTCCTTGCCGCCTCGACAACTTCAGGGCCGACGCCATCGCCGGGAATCAGAGTGATATTGTAAGACACAGAGGCATTCCCCTTTAAAGCTATAGCGCAAAATCGCCGTATTTCTTGATATAGGGGACTAGTCCCCCTTCGTTCAAGATTTTGAGCATGACCTCAGGGATCTTGCCGAAGGTGAGCTCAGCTCCAGTGCTCAGGTTTTTGATGGTGCCAGCTGTCAAATCGATCTCTAATTCATCCCCCTCGTTGATCTTATCGGTGTCGCAGATGAGAACGGGGAGCCCGATATTGAACGCGTTTCTGAAGAAGATCTTGGCTGCTGTCTTAGCCAAGACGGCGCTGACTCCTGCCATCTTGATCACCAAGGGGGCATGCTCTCGGCTGGAGCCGAGCCCAAAGTCCTTGCCGGCAACGACAAAATCGCCGGGCTTGACCCTAGAGGCGAAGCTGGGGTCGGCATCCTCCATAACATGTTTCGCCAGCTCGGGTAAATCGCTCCTCAGGTGGAAGTATCTCCCCGGGCTGATAAGGTCTGTTGAGATATTATCTCCGAATTTAAATGCCTTTCCTCTAAGCATCACATCATCTCCCTTGGATCGGCGATGCAGCCAGCGATAGCAGTGGCGGCGGCGGTGGCCGGGCTTGCCAGATAGATAAAGGCCTCGGGATTCCCCATGCGTCCCTTGAAATTGCGGTTAGCGGTGGAGAGGCAAACCTCTCCGTCTCCTAAAACCCCATGATGGACGCCCAGGCAAGCAGCACAGCCCGGGGGCGCAATAACCGCCCCTGCATTAACCAATGCTTGAATGTATCCCGCTTGAATTGCCTCAGAGAGGACTTGCCGGGAAGCTGGGGCAACTATGAATCTGGTATCGGGGTGGCGCTTTCTGCCCCTGAGGATTTCAGTCGCTACCGCCAAGTCCTCAAGCCGTCCATTGCTACAAGTGCCGATGAATACCTGCTGGACCTTCATGTCCTCAAGCTCTCGCACCAAGGCGGTGTTATCCACCGAGTGAGGCTTAGCCACCATTGGCTCTAACCTTGTGGCATCGATCTTGATAACTCGCTCATAGCTGGCATCGGGTTCGGGCTCGAGGGGACGATATTTTTGCCCCCGGCCGTGATGTTCCAGATAGCTGTGAGTGATTTCGTCGGAGGGGAAAAGCCCCACCTTGGCCCCAGCTTCTACAGCCATGCTGGCTATGGTCAGCCGCTCCGACATCGTCAAATAGGCTATGCCATCGCCGCAAAACTCGAGTGCCTTATAGGTAGCGCCATCTGCCCCCAGGTTTCCGACGAGATAAAGGGCAATGTCCTTGGCACAAACCCCCTTGGAGAGCTGCCCGTTGATAATCACTTTGAAGCTCTCAGGGACTCGGAGCCAGGTCTTGCCCAGGGAGAGGGCGATGGCGACATCGGTTGACCCCATCCCGGTGGCAAAAGCCCCAAGTGCACCAGCCATTCCAGTATGGGAATCGGCGCCGATGATTATCTCCCCAGGGCTGGCGTAACTTTCTGCGATTAGCTGGTGGCTGATGCCATCCCCGATCTCGAATAGCTGGGCGCCGTTTCTTTTGGCGAACTCCCGGAGCCGGTTATGGTCGTTTGACAGCTCACGGCTTGCGCTTGGGGCGGCATGGTCGAGGAAGATGATAGAGGTTAAGGGATTGGCTAACCTCTCAAAGCTACAGGCTTGGAACTGGCTTATCGTCAGCGGGCCGGTGCCGTCCTGGACAAAGGCTATGTCCACCGGGGCAACAATGATATCGCCCGCCCTGACATCCAGCCCCGACTTCTCACTGAGGATCTTTTCCACTAAAGTCATTGCCATTTATTATCTCTCCTACATAGGTATGTTGCCATGCTTTTTAGCCGGTCTGGTCTCGTGTTTGGTCGAGAGGAGCTCTAAGGCAGCAACTATCTTAGGCCGTGTTTGCTGAGGTACGATGACCTCATCGATATAGCCCCGTGAGGCGGCGATATAAGGATTATACAAGAGCTCACGGTATTCCTTGAGTTTCTGCTCACGCTTTGCCGCGGGGTCTTCGGCTTCATTTAGCTCACGGCGATAGATGATGCCGATAGCTCCTTCCGCCCCCATAACTGCCAGTTCGGCTGTGGGCCAGGCGAAGACCATATCAGCGCCCAGCTCCCGACCGCACATGGCAAGGTAGGAGCCGCCATAGGCCTTGCGCGTGATCAGGGTGATCTTGGGCACAGTGGCCTCGGAATAGCACCAGAGGAGCTTGGCCCCGTGCCTGATAATCCCAGACCACTCTTGGTTCGTTCCTGGCAGATAGCCGGGGACATCAACAATGGTGAGTAGTGGGATGTTGAAAGCATCACAAAATCGAATGAAGCGGGTGGCTTTGTCTGCAGCATTTATGTCCAGGCAGCCAGCGAGAAATTGGGGTTGGTTGGCGATGATGCCCACTGTCCTGCCATTAACCCGGGCAAAGCAAACGATGATATTCTGGGCATAGTGGTAATGGGGCTCCATAATTTGACCATTGTCCACAATGGAGGAGATGACAGCCCTCATGTCATAGCTCTTGCGTGGGTCTTGGGGCACTATGGCATCGAGCGCGGGTTCGATGCGCTTGGGATCGTCGTCGGCAGCAACGATAGGCGGATGTTCCTTATTGCTTGAAGGCAGATAATCGAGCAATTCCTTGATTAGAGCAATGGCCTCGGCATCGCTATCGCAGGCGAAGTGAGCGACACCGCTCTTGGCGCTATGAACCATGGCGCCACCGAGGTCCTCTAAGGTAACCTCTTCGCCAACGGCTGCCTTGATGACATCGGAACCGGTGATAAACATATAGCTCGTCTTCTTGACCATAAATATCCAGTCGGTCATTGCCGGGGAGTAAACAGCCCCTCCTGCAGTGGGCCCCATTATCGCTGATATCTGGGGGATAACCCCTGAAGCACAGGAATTGCGATAGAATATGTCTCCATATCCGGAGAGGGCATCGACTCCTTCTTGGATGCGAGCTCCTCCCGAGTCATTAAAGCCAACGATGGGAGCGCCGATGCTCATGGCCAAGTCCATAACCTTGCATATCTTCTTGCCATGCATCTCGCCTAAGGTTCCAGCCATGGAGGTGAAGTCCTGGGAGAAGGCGCATACGGGACGACCATTCACCATCCCGTAACCGGTGACCACCCCCTCTCCGGGAACAAAGGTCTGGGACATGTCGAAGTAAGTGGAGCGATGGCGAACAAAGATATCGAGTTCATGAAAGCTCCCCGGGTCGAAAAGCAGGTCAAGCCTCTCCCGCGCTGTTAACTTGCCAGCTTGGTGCTGTTTATGAACCTGCTCTGGTCCACCTAATGCCTTCTCCCTTGCTATTCTCTCCTTTAGTTCCCTGATGTGGTCAGCGGGAGTGGTCATCGCCCGTCTCCTTTGGTTAATTGTGACATCAAACGTAGATAATATTATCAGAACGAGGGCAAAAATGAAAGTCCAGGACGGCATTCTCAATGGAGTTAAGCCATGCTACAATAGGGTCAGGTTTGTCATATGGTTACAGCTTATCTCGGATTGGGGTCAAACCTGGGCGATAGGGAGAGGAACATAGCCAAGGCGCTTCAGCGCTTGGGGCAAAGGGTGACTGTTGAGCAGGTGTCCTCTATTTATGAGACCGAGCCCATGGGTTACCGAGAGCAGCCCTGGTTTCTCAATGCCGTTTGTCGGCTATCAACAG
>JAUWZY010000102.1 GCA_030615045.1 Chloroflexota bacterium | reverse complement strand
TCGATATGCTTCAGGTAGTAGCCATAGTCGAAGAGCTTCCCAAGCTCCGCTTTCGAGAGATGAGAAGTCACCTCATCATCAGCCTCAAGAAGCTCAAGGAAGCTCACCCTTTCCCTCCACGCCTTCATGGCATTGCGCTGCACCAGCTCATAGGCATCCTGCCGGCTCAAGCCTTTATCGATCAGAGCCAACAGCACTCTCTGGGAGAAGATGAGCCCTTTTGTCTCCTCGATGTTCTCTCGCATTCTCTGTGGATAGACCTGAAGCCCCTTCATAATATAGGTGAACAGGGCAAGAATATAATCTAAAACCAAGCAGGAATCGGGGAGGATGATGCGCTCTGTGGACGATTGGCTGATGTCTCGCTCGTGCCACAGGGGAATGTTCTCCATCGCGGTCAGGGCATAACCGCGAACCAGCCTGGCCAGTCCACAGATGCGCTCGCAAAGCTCAGGATTGCGCTTATGGGGCATGGCTGATGAGCCGGTCTGCCCGGGCTCAAATGGCTCCTCAACCTCAAGGATCTCGGTACGTTGCAGTCCCCTGATCTCGGTGGCAAACTTCTCCAGGGAGCTGGCGATGATAGCCAGAGTAGCCACGAACTGGGCATGGCGATCACGGTGCACGATCTGGCTCGATGCTGATTCAACCCCAAGCCCGAGCTTGGCACAGGCCCGCTCCTCGACCTCCGGGGGCACCGAAGCGTGGGTGCCAACACTGCCTGAGATCTTGCCCACCGAGATCATTCTCTCGGCCTCAGCAAGCCTTGATGCATTCCTTCTCATCTCGTCAACCCAGCGAGCCAGCTTGAGGCCAAAGGTGATGGGCTCGGCGTGGACGCCATGCGTCCGCCCCATCATCATAGTTTGCTTATATTCAATGGCTTTCAGCTCAAGGACTTCGATCAGGGCAGCGATGTCTTGAGACAGGATTTCGGCTGCATCCTTGAGTTGCAAGGCGAGGGCGGTATCGATGACATCGGAGGAGGTAAGACCGTGGTGGATGAAGCGGCTCTCCTCGCCTATGCTCTCGGAGAGCGAGCGGAGGAAGGCAGTCATATCATGATGGGTTATCTTGAGGATTTCATCCATGCGCTTCAGGTCGTAGCGCGCCGCCTTGATCCTGGGGATCGCCTCCTCGGGAATGGCGCCCAGCTCAGACCAGGCCTCACAGACGGCGACCTCTACTTTGAGCCATTTGTCGAACTTGCTCTCGTCGGACCAGACCTTTTTCATCTCAGGTCGAGAATAGCGCTCAATCACTGCTCACCCCTCTGCCAGCTCCTGGCGGTATTTCTCATAGGCTTCCCTGATTTTATCATGCTTTAGCCCCAAAATCTCGGCGGCGAGGAAGGCGGCGTTTTTAGCCCCGCCGATGGCAACACAGGCGACTGGCACCCCGGCCGGCATCTGAACTATGGAGTACAGGGCATCAACACCCTTGAGCTCATTTGTGGCTAAAGGAACGCCGATAACGGGCAAAGTGATCCAACTGGCGAGAACCCCGGGGAGATGCGCAGCCCCTCCGGCAGCGGCGATGAGGACCTCGATGCCGCGCTCCCTGGCCCTGAGCCCATATTCCCTGACTTTCTCCGGCCTTCGATGAGCGGAAATGACCTCGACTTCGTATTCGATGCCGAGTTGTTGCAAAGTATCCACAGCCTCCTGCATCAGCGGGGCATCAGACTTACTGCCCAGAACTACAGCTACTAATGGCATCAGAATTCCCCTCCAATTCAACGCTCAAATAGGGCGATGTCCTTGCGGTAATAGCAGCCCTCAAAATGGATGCGGGGAACGTTCGAGTAGACCTTGGCCCGAGCCTCAGCGATGGTGCTCCCGGTGGCAACCACAGTGAGCACCCGCCCCCCGGCGGTGACCGCCTGTCCCCCCTCTTGCTTCGTTCCGGCATGAAAGACAACGACCTCGGGGTCTAATCGATCCAGGCCAGTAATAGGGAAGCCCGTTTTATAGCTCCCGGGGTAACCCTGTGAAGCCATGACCACTCCGACGCAGGCCTCATCGCTCCACTCTACTTTTATCTGGTCTAAGGTGCCGTTGACCACGGCCAGCAAGATATCGGCCAGATCGGTCTTGAGGCAAGGCAAGGTCACCTGGGTCTCCGGGTCGCCGAATCGGGCATTGAACTCCAAGGCCTTTGGGCCCTCAGCGGTCATTATGAGTCCGCCATAGATAACCCCCTTATACGGCCTTCCCTCTCGAGCCATAGCTTGCACCGCCGGCTCGAGGATGGTTTTCGTCGTTTGCTCAATCAACCCTTTGCCAAAAAAGCCCGGCGGACTGTAGCCTCCCATGCCTCCGGTGTTCGGTCCTTGGTCGCCATCGAAGATTCTCTTGTAGTCGCAGGCGGGGACCATGGGAACCACCGTCTTGCCATCGGTAAAAGCTAACAGGCTAACCTCTCTTCCCTCCAGACGTTCCTCGATCAGCACCTGGTCGCCGGAGGCACCGAAGATGCGCGATTCCATGATGTCGGAG
>JAUWZY010000048.1 GCA_030615045.1 Chloroflexota bacterium | reverse complement strand
CAGAAGCTGGTGGGCATCAAAGCGCCGGTATTCTCGATGTCCAAGCTTCCCGGTGTCGACACCTATTTGGGTCCTGAGATGAAGTCCACAGGTGAGGTGATGGGCATCGATTATACCTTCGGCGCGGCGCTGGCTAAAGCGCTGCTGGCTGCGGGCCTGATGCTCCCGGCCCAAGGGTCGATCCTGCTCAGCGTCGCCGATAAGGATAAGCCCCAGGCTATCCCCCTGGTCAAGAAGCTCTCTCAGATCGGCTATTGCCTCTATGCCACTGAGGGAACCTCAGCCATGATTCAGGCTCTGGGGCTTGAAGTCACTATGATCAGCAAGAAGCTCAGCGAGGGTCATCCCAACGTAGTGGACATCATCAGCGATGGCGTTGTCCACGGGGTGGTCAATACCATGACCGGGGGCCGGGTTCCGCTTCGTGATGGATTTGAGATCAGGCGCGCCGCCACCGAGCGCCATATTCCTTGCTTCACTTCCCTCGATACCGCCCGAGTGGCCATAGAAGCATTGGTCAATGGTAGCCAGGTGTTCAGCGTCCAGCGATTGAGCGGTTATCTGGCTGGAGCGCAGAATCGCAAATGAAGCAAATTCGGGCTCAAATCATCTCCAGCAGCGAGGTCATTCCCGGGGTCTATCTCCTGTGGGCCCAGGCCGCTGAGATCGCCGCCTTATCTCAGCCGGGGCAGTTTGTTATGGTGCGCTGTGGGGAGGGTTATGACCTCATGTTAAGGCGTCCGTTAAGCATTCATGGTATATCTCAAGATGGCTCAAAGCTCGCTCTGCTCTTCGCCGTGGTGGGGTGGGGAACCAGGTGGCTATCCCAGCGCAGACAAGGGGAGAGCATCGATCTCTTTGGCCCCTTAGGTCGGGGCTTTGTTATCGATCCCGGCTCGCGGAACCTCCTCTTGCTCGCGGGCGGGATTGGCATTGCCCCTCTAATTTATCTTGCTGAGAGAGCGCTTGCCGCTGGGTGCTCGGTGAGGCTTGCTTTGGGGGCTGAGACTGCGTCCCAAATCTATCCTCGATATTTGCTGCCCGAGGGTGTGGAACCCGTTATCGTTACCGCTGATGGCTCAGTGGGCGAACGAGGTCTGGTCACCGACCTTTTGCCCCGCTTCATCGACTGGGCCGACCAGATCTTCGCCTGCGGCCCGATCCCGATGTATCGCACCATGGCCGCTACGGAGCTTGCCAGGCCCGTTCAGGTCCTTTTGGAGCAGGTGATGGGCTGTGGCCTTGGCACCTGCTTTGGCTGTCGTATAGAGACAAGGCAGGGCATGAAGTTTGTGTGTAAGGACGGACCTGTGTTTGAGCTCAGGGATGTCATCTGGGAGGAGATAAAGGAGCCCGCTTCCAGAGAGGCAGTAATATTGTAGAATAAGGTGACGAGCAATAGCATTAGGCGAATTCAGAATTCCTCTATACGGTTGTTATGCGACATTGCAGACTTAATTATTAGTGAGAGGAATTTACCCTAATGTCGAATGGTATGACAATATTGACCATAGTGGTAAGCTTTTTAGGCGGCGGTACAGTCAGTGCTATAATAAACTGGATTCGCGCTAATCGAGTCGACAAGAGGGAAAGAAGAACAAGATTTCTCGACGATCAACTTAGAAAATTGTATGGGCCCTTATACTATTTCACTTCACAGAACCAGAAACTATTTGAGTTGAATAAAAGATTTCACGAGGCATATAATAAAGAGTACATCCAAAAGAGATATAGTCGAGAAGAAAGTACTCAAAAAATACTCGAAACTGAAGCGAAGGAAACCATAGATATTGCGAATGAGTACATTGAAGAAGTCGAAAAGAATAATGAAAAAACTAAACAAATACTAGACGATAATTATTCATATATTGACCCTGATGACATAGATATCTTCTTGAGCTTCTTCGAGAATTACATTAGGCTGAAAAAGGAGAGGGACGAGGCGAAATATCTAAGAACGCCCTTTATGATATATCAGCATATAGGTGATATTTCTTTTATGAAGCCAGAGTTTATCGAAAGGGTGAAGCTTAAATTTTCCCAGAAAAAGGGAGAACTCGACAAATTGATAAAATGATCTTCTATAGCCTGCAACAGCACATAACACGGTGTAAACGGTTTTGGGCTACAGCCCTTCACGTAACTTACTCCGCAAGTTCGTAAATGCTCAAACGTCGGGCGAAATCGCTTCCCTGGAGGAGATAAAGGAGCCTAAAGGATAGGCCTGACCATAATTGCCTGCTCCCGGCTGGGCCCCACGGAGATCAGAGCCACCGGGCAGCCAATGAGTTCTTCAATCCTCTTTACATAAGCTTGAGCCTCTTTGGGCAAATCCTGGAAGCGGCGGATGTTGCAGGTTTCGCTCTGCCACCCGGGAACCTCCTCATAGACTGGCTGGCACCTCTCAAGCAGGGCTACATTGCTCGGGGGCTGGGTCAAAACCTGGTCGTCTATCCTATAGGCGGTGCAGATATTGAGGCTGGGGAAGGTATCGAGGATGTCGAACCTGGTGATCACAGCCCCGGTGAAGCCATTGAGCCTGGCGCTGTAGCGGGCAAGCACGGCATCGAACCAGCCACAGCGGCGGGGTTTCCCAGTGGTAGTGCCATATTCATGGGCTTGCTCCCGAATCCTCTCTCCGATCTCATCCTTGAGCTCCGTGGGCATTGGTCCGGCACCGACCCTGGTATTATATGCCTTGAACACGCCGAGGATGCGGTCGATCTTGTTCGGGCTCAAGCCCGTTCCAATGCAGGCGCCACCGGCAAAGGGAGAAGATGAGGTGACATAGGGATAGGTGCCGAAGTCGAGGTCCAAAAGCGTCCCCTGTGCCCCCTCGAGCAAAACCAATTCCCCCCGATCCAGGGCGTCGTGAATCATCAAATCGGTTTCCCTGATGAAGGGAGCGAGGCGCTCACCATAGCGGCAATATTGCTCATAGACCTCATCCAACGATAGAGGCTGGGCTCCATATACCTTGGTTAAGATTCTATTCTTGTAGTTCAGCACTGAGCGCAGTCGGCCGAGAAAAGCCTCTTTATCCAGAAGGTCACCGGCGCGGAGCCCCAGGCGTGCCGACTTATCGGCATAGGCGGGACCGATGCCTTTCTTTGTCGTGCCGATTGCTCCTCCTCCTTTGGCCTCCTCTTCGAGGGCATCGAGAAGGGTGTGATAGGGCATGATCAGGTGGGCACGGTCGCTGATAAAGAGATTGCTCACGTCGACATCATGCCTTTGCAGGTTATCCAGCTCTTCAAAAAGCACTGCCGGGTTGATGACCACACCATTACTGATGAGGCAGCTAACCCCGGGGGAGAAAATCCCTGACGGGATGAGATGCATCCTGAATTCACCGAGGGGGTTGATCACGGTGTGTCCAGCGTTATCCCCTCCCGCGAAGCGAACAACCATCTTGGCTTGCTCGGCGAGGAGATCGATGATCTTTCCCTTCCCCTCGTCTCCCCATTGGGCGCCGATGATGGCTATAGTTGGCATTTCACCTCCTCAGTGTTGCTTAACAGGGTTTGCTGGCGGAGAGGGTGGGATTCGAACCCACGAGGGGTTGCCCCCTACGCGCTCTCCAGGCGCGCCTGATCGTCCACTACAGCAGCTCTCCGCGGAGAGGGTGTGATTTGAACCCACGGAGGTTTTCACCTCACCGCTTTTCGAGAGCGGCACCATAAGCCTCTCGGTCACCTCTCCCGGGGCTTATTATACTTGAATCGGTGGTCAGCTTCAATTAGCGCTCCCTTCGGGGACGGCGCGGAACTCGCCCCCGATAATCCGGGGCATCGATATGGATCACGTTGCTGAGCCTGACATCCGAGATCCGTGAGCTGAGCTGGCTCTCCAGCTCCTCGAGGGAGCGGCTGGTGATCACCGTGGACAGCCGGGCATTATAGCGATAGTTGAGGATTTGAAACAGCTTCTCCCGGGCCCAAGGGGTCTTGCTCTCGGTGCCCAGGTCGTCCAGGATAAGCAGGGGGTGGCTCTTGACCCCTTTGAACACCTCATCGTAATAGGCAAGCCTGCTTTCTGGCACCAGGGTGGCCCGAAGATGGTCGAGCAATTCGGGAACCACGGCGAAGAAGACGGGACGTCTGGCGTCGAGTTGATGATTAGCAATGGCTGCGGCCAAATGGGTCTTGCCACAGCCAGTCGGGCCTTCAAGAACGAGCCAATCCCCCGGTGACTCAGCGAATTGGCGAGCTGCTTTGGCAGCTACTTGCAGGCTTTGTTGCTGCTTTTTATCGGCGTTCATGCCCGAGACATCGAAATTAGCGAAAGTCTTTGGCGATAGCTCCTCAAAATTCAAGCCCAGTATTCGCTGGAAGAATAGCGGCTGTGGCCTTTCCAGCTCCAACTCCTGAACCAAGTTAGGATCCGCCAGCCGGGTGCGCAGCCGCTCGTTCAATTGTTCCAGGCTAATTGTGGTCACCACTGTAGGCAGTTGAGTGTTAAACCGATGATTTAGGATCTGAAACAGCTTTTCCTCAGCCCAGGCGGTACTGCTATGAGCTCCTAAGTCGTCGAGCACCAGAAGATGGGTAGCTCGCGCCCGCTCGAAGAGCTCATCATAAGCGACATCGCTATCGGGGCGGAAGGTAGTGCGGAGGTGGTCGAGGAAATCGGGGACCACTACGAAGAAAGTGGGTAGCCCCTGCTTCAGGCATTCGTTGGCGATGGCTGCCGCCATGTGCGTCTTGCCACAGCCGCTGGGGCCGGTCAACAGTAGCCAGCCCTTGGGCTCTTGGGCAAAGGACTTAGCAACCTGATAGCAGTGGCTAAACCACTGCTGCTTCTCTGGCTCGTCGCTTCTCCCTTGTGGCCATAGGTTATCGAAGGTGAGGCGATTTAAGGGTCCAAGCTCGCTATAGCGCTCCAGCCTGCTGAGGCGCCCCCTCTCAAACTCTCTTAGCATGCATTGACACGGGAACGCCTTGCCGAAGTCGGGATGACCCAGGGGGACGTCGAGAACCACCCAGCCACGGCCATGGCAAATGGGGCACTCCTCAGTTTCAGCGCCCCCTTCGGCTGCGGGAGTGACCGTATCCTCTGAGGAACTCCTTATCTGCGCTCGCTTTAGAATCTCTTCCAGGCTCTCCATAGCCCCTTCCTTCTGAAGCCCAGCGCTCCAAAATTCTGGCGATGTAACGCCAGCTACGCTTATTGCGCCCCACCGCCTCCCTGAAGGCATCCTCGATCCAGGAGGAGGGATAAGTGCTCTCTGCTTCCTTTAATTCCTCGGCGATTATGGGGGTTAGCAGGCCGATATTTTGCTCATAGAGGACAAAGATATTGGGTCTCTCCTCGACTGGTGCCTGCTCTTTTCTAAGCACGCCTCCTAACTTGAGCTCGCCGCTCTCTGCCTTAGCCACTGCCCTTCTATCGGCCTCGGTGTTGATAAAGTAAATGTCTTCCACCTCTCCATCTCGCTCCAGGGAGAGGTGCAGAAGTGTGCCCCGGCTCACTGCTTTTCGCAAGCCCTGGCGTAGCAGGTCATCTGGGCCTTCTCCCCCTTTGATTCCAGAGATAAGCGCGGCATCGCCAAGGAGTTCGTTGAAGGTCACAAATCGGGGATAGCCTTGCCTCTGATATAAGGCCCAGAAGACGTGGAGGGTCACCTTAAGCTCGACCAGGTCCTCAATCCGAGGCAGCACCGAGCTGAAGAACAGGTTGGGGATTGGAGTGAAGCGCATCTTCTGGGGAAAGCCAGTGAACTCCGTCATAGCAAGCTTGGCTTATCCTTCCGCCGCTCCATATTTTCAAACTTCGCCATTCGCTCCCGAAAGTAAAGGTTCAGCCGCCCGGTGGGTCCGTTGCGATGTTTAGCAATGATGATATCGGCGACGCCTTTCGGATAGTCCCTGTCGGGGAAGCGCCGCTCCCACTCCTCCTTAGTGTAATAAACATCATCTCGATAGATGAATAACACTACATCAGCGTCCTGTTCGATGGTGCCCGAGTCCCTGAGGTCTGAGAGCAAAGGGGTGTGGGGGGTGCGGGTTTCCACGGCCCGGCTGAGCTGGGACACAGCGAGGATGGGCACATCGAGCTCCCGAGCCAGCTCCTTGATGGATGCGGATATGTCAGTCATCTCCTGAACCCGATTGTCGCTGCGTCTTGAGGAGTGCATTAGCTGAATATAATCCACGATGATGAGGTCGATTTTCTCCTCGCTGTGAAGGCGCCGCGCCTTGCTCCTCATATCTGAGTCGCGGAGGAATGGGGAGTCATCGATGTAAATCGGTGCCTCAGCGAGCAGTCCCATAGCCTCATTGATGTCATATCGTTGCGCATCGCTGAGCTGGTCCAGTCTCACCCTCTGGCTATCGACCCCTGATTCGCTGGAGAGGAAGCGGTAAGCGAGCTCCATCTTGGACATCTCCAGGCTGAACAGAGCAACGCGAGCCTTTTGGTTCAGGGCGGCATTTCTGGCGATGTTCAGCGCCAGGCTGGTCTTGCCCAGGCTTGGTCTCGCTGCCAGGACGAGCATGTCGGAGCGCTGCATCCCGCCCAGGATCTTGTCGATATCGGTGAAGCCGGTGGGGATGTGGGGCAAAAAGCCGTCACCAGCACGGGGGGCGAAGCTCGATTCCTCAAAATAGCGGTCGAGGACATCGCGGAGGGGGACGAAACCGCGCACCGCCTGACCATGACGCAGTTGGAATAGGATGCCTTCGGCTCGGTCTAAGGCAGCATCGACGTTGGGCGGTGCTTCATAGCCGATGGCAGCGATCTGATTTGACGCTGAGATCAGGTTGCGCATCGTCGATAGCCGGTTTACGTTTTGGGCGTAAGACTCAACGCCAACTGAGGTCGGGGT